>JANMZU010000144.1:0-5499 GCA_031383585.1 Betaproteobacteria bacterium | reverse complement strand
GGCGACGGCGACCGAGCCAGTGATCGTCACGTTGGTATTGACATTCTTGGGAATGTCGCTGATGCGGGCAGGTCGACAGTGTAGGTCATGTACTGTGTAAGGGTGACGCCGTGACGCATCCTTTTGGTGCCAGCGCCAGGTGAAAACAGGCCGTCATCGGCAGACAACGCGTAAGTCGCGGTGCCCGCTGAACCGCCACAACGAACAATCACCACCGCCGTCGCTGTGGCCGTGACAAGTCCAGAAGGATCTATCGTTCCAAACGGCAAAGTCGTCGCACTGCCCGGGCGAAATTTGCAGTTGCTGGACGAGAGTACAACAGCTGAAACCGACACCGACTGCGCGGTACTCTCAATCGGCCAAAACGCCACGATGCATACGAATGCAGTGAGCGTGAGTCGAAAAAGTGTCATTGGCGTGGCAAGCGACATAGATTCCAAATGCAAAGCACCCACAGATATAGAAGGGTCCCAGTAAACCGGACGGCTCACCAGGACCTCACGCGGCTAAACGCAGCGCAGACGACTAAGGGTTGATCGTAATCGAGACCGAGTCGGTGTAGGTGCCAGCGACGGCTGCCTGATGGGTAGCTTGCAGGATCGTGCCGGTCACAGTTCCTGTTTTATCATTGCCTGCACCAAAGCCCGTACCTGCCGTGTTAAAGCCCGCTGTCGCGTGGGTATAAGCCATAAATGGGCCTACGCCTGAAACGACCGCAACGCGATGTCCGGCACTGTAGTTCGGGCTGGTAACGCCAAGGGTCAGTCCTGTGGCCGACGTGCCGTTTGTACAGCGATAAGTAATCGACGCGGCACCGGTAGCATTGCTATTTTCTGAAGGATCGATTGACGTTGCTGCAATCGGTGTAGCGAAGGTCAACCCACCCACGACTTGAAATTTACATTTGCCGGTGACCGTAGCAGTAACAGCCAGCGTTCCCGTGTCTGCAGCCATCGAAAGCGACGAAGTCAAGCCAGTAACGAGGATGGCGATAATTGATAAATTGCGTTTCATGTTTTTTTCTTTCTCTTCCGATTTAAATAAGTCCGTCAAATCAAACCTATCGACGGATCCGCTAACACAGACCGTAGTCTATTCCCGCGCCAAATAAAATTAAGTGACCTGGCGCACATTTGTCAGGGTATTTCTGTGACTTTTTGTAAACTTTGCCGGATTTCCCGGTGGCATCTGAGGTATTTCGAAGGTCTGCTTTTCGATTTGACGCAGAGCCCTCTCGCAACATATGTGGTGCCAACAGGCGAAAAATCAACTCCAGTGCCGTAGTGCCGAAATGTCATGCCATGGTGTGAAATAGCCGGCTATTTTTACGTTTACGCCGATAGCGCAGAGCCGCTATTTCGTATTTGACTTCCGAGCGCCCTCGCTACACCTGTCCGGCCCGGTGGCAGATAACAGGGCTGAGTCGTATATATCGAACCCATCTTGTCAGGTAGCGCCGGATAGGCCGCAGTGCTCTTGCAGAACAGACTCTCTCTCATTGAAACCGCCCATTTCTTCGGTCGCTGAGAGACAAGAAAATGCAACGATTCGCCAACGCCCCACATAAGCTACTTCAACAATATGGCGCGACGTTTGCGAGTAAACACCTCGTTAAAGTCATTGGCCGGATATTGTCTGGACTTATTCTATTGAGTATATTGGCCGTTAATATGCCGGCTGGCGCGGGCGAAAAAAAAGCGGAGACGCGAATGCAGGTGAGCGCAACAATCCTCACCATGTTAAGAATAAAAGTCACCAGCCAACAGAGTCAACTTAACATTGAGCAGAAACATATTGCGCAAGGCTACATCGACGTTTCGGATGGTTCCGCCATGTTGATCACTTCGAATAGCCCCGAGGGCTTCATGATGTCAGTGACCCATGATCCAGAAATGGTATCTCGCGTGTCAGCCACACTATCCCAGGGCGGCACTACTTCCCAAGGGGAAAATATGATCGCCGTCCGTACACAAACTGTCAAAGACGAACCCATGCGGATCAGCTATCGCCTTTACTTTAGCTCACAAGCGCGCGTCGGCAACCTGCCGTGGCCGGTGGCGCTCAGCTTTACACCACGTGCTGCCTGATAAGTGGTCGCAAACTGCGCCGCGGATCGTGCAACTATTGCACGCAGACCGCCATTCGGCGCGGCACAGCAAGCATAAAAGCTCGTAACACCGCGCCAGTGCTTGCGGTCCAGTTTTAAACCGGTTTACATGCCCGTCTGAAACACATGCCCCGCGTGCTCCCGAAGCGCATGAAACTTTACGCTCGGATATCGCTCCGCCGAAACTTCCAGCTCCGATACGTGTGCGGCAAGAAACGCCGGGGCTTCGACGACATCGTGGGCAATGCGGTGCGCATTGGCATCTATAAAGCGTTTCAGCGTGGTCGCGTTGTCGCAAGTGATCCAGCGCGCAAGCCGATAGCGCGATCCTTCCAGCTTTGCGTCAACGCCATATTCGGATTTCAGCCGATGTAGCACCACTTCAAACTGCAAATTGCCGACCGCGCCCAGCAACAGGCTGCCGCCTGCGTAGGGCTTGAATACCTGGATCGCACCCTCTTCGCCGAGTTGTTGCAAGCCGGTGCGCAATTGCTTGCTGCGCATTGGGTCGGAAATCTCGACCGTTTGAAAAATTTCCGGCGCAAAATACGGCAGGCCGGTGAACTGCAATTTTTCACCTTCGCTTAGCGTGTCACCTAACCGTAATGTGCCATGGTTGGGTATGCCGATGATGTCGCCGGCAAACGCTTCCTCGAGCAATTCGCGTCGCTGTGACAGGAACGACACGACAGTACCCGGGCGGATATCCTTTCCGGTGCGCGAAACACGCAGTTTCATGCCGCGCTCAAATTTGCCAGAGCACACACGCAGGAATGCGATGCGGTCGCGGTGTGCAGGATCCATGTTTGCTTGAATCTTGAAGACCACACCGGAGAAAGTGGCTTCGTCCGGATTGACAACACGTTCCAGCGCCGCACGCGGTGCCGGTGGCGGTGCCAGATCGACCAGTGCGTCGAGGATTTCGCGAACGCCAAAGTTATTCACCGCAGAACCAAAAAATAACGGCGACTGCTTGGCGTTCAAAAAGCTGGCGCGATCAAAAGCGGGGCTGGCTTCCCGCAGCAATGAAATTTCATTGCGTGCCTGCTGGTATTCGGCGCCGTAGCGTTCCACTGCGACGGCGTTGTCGAGCCCATCGAGGACTTCATCGTCCTCCGTATTCTTGCGGTCTTCGCCGGACTGGAAAATACGCATTCGGTCGAGCCGCAGATCGAACACGCCACGGAATTCACGCCCCATGCCGACGGGCCAGGTGAACGGCACGATATCCATCTTCAACACGCGCTCGATGTCCTCCATCAGCGTGAGCGACGGCATGCCTTCACGATCCATCTTGTTGATGAACGTGAGGATCGGCGTATTGCGTGCCCGGCAGACTTCGATGAGGCGCAACGTCTGCGCTTCGATACCTTTGCCGCTGTCGATCACCATTAGTGCCGCATCCACCGCAGTAAGGACACGGTAGGTATCTTCGGAAAAATCCTGGTGGCCGGGTGTATCGAGCAAATTGATCACGCAGTCGCGATATTCCATCTGCATGACAGAGCTCGCGACGGAAATGCCGCGTTCTTTTTCGATCTCCATCCAGTCGGAGGTGGCGTGGCGGCGTGCTTTACGGGCTTTAACGCTGCCGGCAATCTGGATTGCACCTGCGAACAGCAACAGCTTTTCGGTCAAAGTGGTTTTACCCGCATCCGGGTGCGAGATGATCGCAAAGGTGCGGCGGCGTTTGATTTCGGTGGAAAGTGCGGTGCTCATATTGATTGGCTGGTTTGACGCCCGCGATACGGCGCCCAAGCCTCATAAGAAAGGCGCGAATTATCTCATTTGATGTCGCGCACTGCCTCCATTTCTACTGCACCGCATCACAATTTTACAAAAATGCCTTGAGAATCATGGGTCATTCACGTACAATTCGGTTTGTGCGGTGCAGTAATACAAAGCGCTTCAACGTTGTACCGCAAATGTTCATCGTCTCTGACCTCCTCGGAAGAAAGCTTCAAATCTTCCTGTAGCGTTCCTGCTGTAAACCCTCGGTTTTTCTTCAGCCTCCGGTTTTTCCTCATGGATTGCGATTCGGTTAGTGCCGGTGTTTTGGCCTGCCGACTTCTGCGTCCCATCGTTCATTCGATCGCGTAGTGTGTTCTGCTGTTTCCGATGACGGACGGCGTGCCTCTTTTCGTAATCAATGCAATTGCATGTCATGCGCGACCACCGGAATGGGCCGCGCGGGAAAACTGAAAAATGAAATTTGAATCCTTAGGCCTCGCGGCCCCAATCAACGCGGCAATCGCTGCTGCTGGTTACACCGATCCTACCGCCGTACAAGCACAGGCGATTCCTGAAGCCCTCGCGGGACGCGATTTGATGGTCTCCTCGCAAACGGGTAGCGGCAAAACGGCAGCGTTTATGTTGCCAGCGTTGCAGTTATTAACTGAAGCGCACCCTGTCGTTGGCCGTGGTCCGCGGGTGCTGGTTCTCACGCCCACGCGTGAACTCTCGATGCAGGTCACCAAGGCCGCTGAGACCTATGGCCGCAACATGAAGAAGGTCAAAACGATTTCCATCGTCGGTGGCATGCCCTACCCGGTGCAAAATCGTCTGCTTAAAAGCGGTGTCGATATTCTGGTTGCTACACCAGGCCGTCTGCTTGATCAAATGCAATCCGGGCGTGTTGATTTGTCGCGCCTGCAATTGCTGGTGCTCGACGAAGCGGATCGCATGCTCGACATGGGCTTCAAGGATGATCTGGAGGCGATTGTGTCGAAATGCCCGGCGACCCGGCAGACCTTGTTGTTCTCGGCAACGCTTGAGCAAAACATCGTCCGTTTGGCGACATCGATGCTGAAAAACCCGGTGCGTATCGCCGTAGACAGCCAGCAATCGCGGCATGAAAACATCGAGCAGCGTTTGCACTTTGCCGATGACATGGGCCACAAGAATCGCCTGCTCGATCATCTGTTGCGCGATGCCGACATGAATCAGGCCATCGTATTCACCGCCACCAAACGCGCCGCTGACGATCTGGCCAGCAGCCTGAACGAACAGGGCTTCTCGGTTGCCGCTCTCCATGGCGACATGAAGCAAGGTGCCCGCACCCGTACGCTGCAATCGCTGCGTAAAGGCGGCTTGCGTGTGCTGGTCGCGACCGACGTTGCTGCTCGCGGTATCGATGTGCAAGGTATTTCGCACGTCATCAATTACGATCTGCCACGCGCTGCTGAGGACTACGTACATCGTATTGGCCGTACCGGTCGCGCCGGCAAGAACGGCATCGCCATCAGCCTGGCCAATGTGCGTGAACACTTTCAGGTCAAACTGATCGAGCGCTTCACCTCGCAGGCAATTCCTGTCAGCGTGATTGAAGGGCTGGAGCCAAAGGCGCGTGTATTTTCCAAGCCGTCGCATCCAGGTTCGCGTCCAGGCGGTCG
>JANMZU010000143.1:0-3016 GCA_031383585.1 Betaproteobacteria bacterium | reverse complement strand
CGTCAAAGTTCCAATACGTTTCAGCAAAGATTGAAAACGACCCGGTGGTCTTGTGGGCCACCAGTGCCCAGGCCTCTTCGGCCGTGAAGCTGAGGAAGGGCGCCATCCAGCGCAGCAGCGCCTGCGTGATGTGGTGCAGCGCCGTCTGCGCGCTGCGCCGCGCCAGGCTGCCCGGTGCGGTGGTGTATAGGCGGTCTTTCAGCACGTCCAGGTAAAAAGCGCCCAAGTCTTCGCTGCAGAACACCTGCAGCTTGGCGACTACGGGGTGGAATTCGTAGACCTCGTAGTGCTTCAGCACCTCGGCCTGAAACTGCGCCGCGCGCGCCACCGCCCAGCGGTCGATTTCCAGCATCTGCGCCAGCGGTACTGCGTTTGTTTTGGCGTCGAAGTCTGCGGTGTTGGCCAGCAGGAAGCGCAATGTGTTGCGAATCCGACGGTAGCTTTCCACCACCCGCTTAAGGATCTCGTCTGAAATGGATAACTCACCCGAGTAATCGGTGAGGCCGGTCCACATGCGGAGGATTTCGGCCCCCAGCGTGTCCGAAATCTTCTGCGGCGCGAGAGCATTGCCCATCGACTTGGACATCTTCTTGCCCTGGCCATCGACCGTGAATCCGTGGGTCAACAGCGCTTTGTAGGGCGCAGAGCCGTTCATTGCGCAACTAATCAGCAGTGATGAATGAAACCAGCCGCGATGTTGATCGGAGCCTTCAAGGTAAATGTCCGCGGGGAAGTGGCCTTCAAATTCCGGACGTTGACCCATCACGGTGGTGAAGGTCGAGCCGGAATCAAACCAGACATCCAGGGTGTCGTTGCTCTTTTCATAATGCGCGGCATCAGACCCCAACAGCTCGTCAGCGGTGATGCGCTGCCAGCATTCAATGCCCTCCTTCTCGACCCGCTGCGCAATTTGGTCGAGCAGTTCGAGCGTACGCGGATGCGGTTGCTGCGTTTCCTTGTGCAGAAAAAATGGGATGGGTGTTCCCCATTTCCGCTGCCGTGAAATACACCAGTCCGGCCGATTGGCAATCATGCTGTACAGACGTGCCTTGCCCCATTCGGGATAGAAAGTTGTCGCGTCGATTGCAGCCAATGCCAGCTCGCGCAAGGTTTTCTCCTCGCCCTTCGCTTTAAGATTCATGCCGACAAACCATTGCGATGTGGCACGAAACACCGTTGGCGACTTGTGGCGCCAGCAATGCGGATAAGAATGCTTGAAGCTCGCCGAATGAAACAACGCACCGGCCGCTTCAATGGTCTTGACGATTTCCGGTTGCGCCTTCCAGATATTCAAGCCCCCGAACAACGGCAGCGAAGCCGCATATTGCCCGTTGCCCATGACCGGATTGAGGATGTCGTCGTTGGTCATGCCATAACGCTTGCATGAATTAAAGTCGTCCACGCCGTAAGCGGGCGATGAGTGAACTATGCCGGTACCGGTGTCGAGCGTGACATAGTCAGCGAGGAACACGGGTGATACGCGATCAAAGAACGGATGCTTGAATTCGATGCGCTCAAGCGCTGAACCTTTGCAAACGTTAACGAATTCTGTGGGTTGATCTTCAGCCAAACCGTAGCGCTCAAGGCATGCCTGTGCCAGTTCTTTGGCAAGTACAAGGCTTCCTCTTGAAGTCTCGACGAGGGCGTAGTCGAAATCCGGATGCACGTTCAGCGCCTGATTAGCGGGAATCGTCCAGGGCGTGGTTGTCCAGATCACCGCGTAAACAGGCCCGTCTGGCAGTTTCGCCAGACCGAATGCTTTCGCCAACTTATCGCGCTCGCCGTCGACAACGGAGAACCCTACATCAATAGTGGTGGAAGTCTTGTCTTCATACTCCACCTCGGCTTCTGCCAGAGCAGATTGGCAGTCAAAGCACCAGTTCACAGGTTTCAATCCGCGATAAACATAGCCACGTTCAAACAGTTTGCCGAGCGTGCGAATCTCCCCCGCTTCGGTGGCGAAGTCCATTGTCTTGTACGGGTGATCCCAGTCGCCCAAGACGCCAAGACGCATGAAGTCGGCTTTCTGCAAATCAACCTGGGACTCCGCGTGCGTGCGCGCCAGTGACATCAACTTGTCAGCAGGCAGATTCTTGCCATGCTGCTTCTCGACAAAGATTTCGATCGGCATGCCATGACAGTCCCATCCAGGGATATAAACCGCGTCGTAGCCCGCCATTTGCTTGGATTTGACGACAATGTCTTTGAGGATTTTGTTGAGCGCGTGGCCGATGTGGATGGCAGCGTTGGCGTAGGGCGGGCCGTCGTGCAGGATGAATTTCGGTTGACCCTTGGACGCCGCACGAATTTTTTCGTAGAGCTGCTGCTGCTGCCAGTCCGCTACCCAGTTTGGCTCGCGTTTGGCCAAGTCTCCGCGCATGGGAAACGGCGTATCGGGCAAATTCAGCGTGCTTTTGTAGTCAACTTTCTGGTCCATCATCGATCCGATCGTAAAATGTTCTCGGCCTTCGATACGTCGTCATGCATTTGCACTTTGAGCGCATCGAGGCTCGCAAAATTTTGTTCGTCGCGGATTTTTTCGATGAAGGTACAGGCGAGACGTTTGCCGTACACGTCTGCTGCAAAATCGAAGAGGAAGACTTCCAGATGGTGGTGGCCATCGACTGAGACCACCGGATTGGTGCCAAGATTGGCGACCCCGTTAAGGATCAGATCAGCCTTGATTTGTTCAATCCCCGCCACTCCCTCGAGCCCGCGAGTTACAAGCCTGCATTGTACTGCATACACGCCAGACAGCGCTGGCTTGCGGTGCGTGAGCGTGATGTTGGCGGTTGGAAAGCCCAGTGTGCGGCCTAGTTTTTTACCATGTGTTACGCGACCAACGATGGTGTAGGGACGGCCCAGCATTTCACTGGCCGCATCAAGCTGTCCATGGGCGAGCGCTTCGCGTATGGCAGTCGAAGACACCTTGCCGGACTTGATCGCCACATCCGGCATCGTTTGAACGGTGAAGCCGTGTTGCGCCCCAGCCCGGCGCAACGTTTCGCAGTCGCCG
>JANMZU010000114.1:0-9847 GCA_031383585.1 Betaproteobacteria bacterium | reverse complement strand
CACCTTCACCTTCACCTTCTGGCAGATGAGCGCCACCCGAATCGCCGGGCGTCGGGGAGGGGCCCGCAGCCAGGCTTAGCTGCAGGCGATTGAGTGCTTCGAGCAGCGCCGTGTTTACGGCGGCGGCAGTCAAGGCCGAATGCTGGCCCGTAACGGCGCTGGCCTTGATGACATTCGGATAGCGCTTTGTAACCCGAGACTGAATCAAGTCAAACGCGGTGGTTGATTCACCAACCATGTAAATTTCATGCTCGCGCAAATGCTTGTCGGCGCGCACGCCCGCGCTTGAAAACAGAGATACATATTCATCGCTAATCACCGACACGACCTCGAAGTAGGAGCGCGACACTGCAACCTGACCGGGTCCTGCGAAGCTCATGATGCGTTGCGCGACGTTGATGCCATCGCCAAGGATATTTGGTTGGCCATTGATATCGCGAGTCATTTTCACAGGCCCCAGATTGATGCCCTGGCATAGCAGGAGCTTTTGGTCGCCGACATCAAGGACTGCATTGTCATGCTTTACCAGTGTGCGCATTTTCATGCAGACAAAAAGCGCGTCCTCCGGATCGCCCAAAAAACTCAGCGCCGCGCCATCGCCGGTGTCGAGTATCAATCGTTGATCGGCGGAAACTTCCTGCGTTGCTTCCGTCAATAGCGCGTTAAAGCGGTCTTTCAGGTCTGACTGCTCAGAGACCGACAGTTTGGAAAAGCCAACGATGTCGACGAACGCGATACTGCCGATAAAAATGCGATCTCCCTGATCTGCCGGCGAAGCAGAAGCTGCGACGGCTTGCGGGGTGGACGACCCACTGGCTGTGCCAAGGTCGGCAGCCAGCTGTGCGTTCAGTTCAACAAAACCGGCGTCGTCACTGTGCGCCTCTGAGCCCGCGGACGCTGGTTGTTGCTGAGATACAAGTTTATTCAACAGGCCAACAATTTCGCTGGAAGGAGCTTGTTCATTTGTGCCGCCAGGTGAATTTGATTCTGCTCGTCTTCCACTGCCCCGGGCCACATATCGGCCCGCACCGCCAGAGCCATCACCACCGGCTCCTACACCACCTCCGGTTGACACATCGCCACGCGACGTCTGACCTTGGTCTCGGGAGACCGGCTTGCCATAGGTTTCAACGATGTCGGGCATGACGCCTTCTTTGATCAGCGCTTTGTTGGTGGCATCGTATATTTTGGGCAGCATTTTCTCGAGAGCTGGCTGAAACGCGGTAAAAATGGCCATTTTCGACGCACCCTTCGCGTCGATCAGCTCAAGCGCATCCAACAATGCGCGGCAAAAAACTTTAGGAAAAACGGGGTTGTCGCTGTCAGGTAGTGTTGCGTGCCCAGTCAGCTTCTGCATACGCGTCGTGAGCGAAAGAAATTGGAAACCCGCAGCGTCCTTCACGCGTCTTGCGGTCTCATTTAGCGCGATGGCCTCCTGAACCTCATCGTCATCTTGCAGGGAAAGCACGCTTGTGCTGATCGTCGTCGCTTTCGAATGGGGGCCCGATTCATCGCCACTGAGCTTTTGGTCAAAGCGTTTGGCCAATACGGTGGCGGCATGGCTGGCCAATTCGGCCGCGCCGTTTCGCAATAGCGCCGATGCTTCCATCAAGAATTTTTGTTCCCGATCATTGCGGATCGCGGCCGCGCGGTTGTAGAGGGAATCTGCCGTTGCCGAGCTAGCCGCTGCGAGCGCCGCCGAGAACTGCGCAATGATCAAATTGCGCACGAGCGACAGATTCGTTGCCCCATCCGGATTGACGGAAGATGCTGATGAGTGGCGATTCAATGCCATCGTTGTTGCGCTAACCATAGAAAATAAACAATCAAAAACAGATTTCCCAGCGCAATATTTAACGCCTTAACCGCAACCATTCTAGTCAGTTTTCGGCACCCGTTACAAGGTACGTCTAGTTTGGTTGCGCGTGTTGAGCTCAGGTTGAAAATGGTGTGGGTTGCCTGTTTCCGTTGTGTGTAGGATTTGTAGAAAGCCAAGAGACCGAACGTGGTGGCCTCGGTGGGGCGCAAAATGCACGCGTCAAAATCAAGCAATGGCAGGCCTTCCAGCGCAAAAGGTTGCTAACGGCCTCGCCAATGCTAGAGTTTCGCTAATCTGTACCTTTCAAAGTAATCAAGTACGCCATGAATTTACTCGTTACTGGATCATCTGGCCCCAAGGTCGCGTCGCGAGTGGCGGAAATTCTTGCACGGTCCCACCATGTCGCTGGCTTGGATCAAACGCCAGCGCCGACAACCACTATCGTTGCCGACATCACCCGCGTCGACGATTGGCGGCCACATTTGCGAGGAGTGGATGCCGTCATCCACTTTGCCGCTTTGCATGCGCCGCATCGAGAATCGCATTCCGCTGACGAGTTTCGGCGTACTAATGTTTCGGCAACGAAGGGCTTGTTGCAAGCAAGCCGTGATGCGGGTGTGAGGCGTTTCCTGCTTGCCAGTTCTACGTCGGTGTACGGCAGGGCTATGCGCAGCAGGCAAACGGCGGTTTGGGTGACGGAAACCCTGGTGCCGGAAGCCGAAGATATCTACGACGAGACGAAGTTGGCCGCGGAGCAACTCTGCTACGACGCGTTTGCACCAACATTCGTCACGGCAGCATTGCGTTTTTCGCGCAGCTTTCCGGAGCCGCTGCCATTGATGGCGATATACCGCTTGTATCGTGGCGTGGACGCGCGCGACGTTGCGCAAGCGTTCGGCCTTGCGTTATCGGCACCGCTCACAAAATTCGAGGCAATCAACATTTCGGGGGAAACGCCGTTTGTCGAAAGTGACTGCAAGCAACTGTTCACGAATCCGCTTGAGGTGTTACGTAAACGCGCACCGGAACTGGTTGTTGAGTATCTGAGGCGCCAATGGCTGTTTCCTGAGTGCATCGACCGGGTGTATGTGATCGAAAAAGCCAAAGCCTTAATTGGCTACCGGCCGCAGTTCGGCTATCGCGGTTTGCTCCCTGGGTCTGGGAATGACTAAACAATCACCAGGCGATGACATTCGCACTCGCTAGCGCACCTTCTTTTTCTTGATGCCGGCCGCCCTGTTTTCTTCCTGCTGTTTGGTTACACGCGGCGCTTTACGTCTGGTCTTTGGCAATGCAGCCTTGGCGGTTGCTGCTGCCAGTTCCGGGCTGTGCCGCCAGATGATAAAGATTTTTCCAATATGCTGAACCGGTGCGGCATTGAGCGCGTCGCAAATTTCGTCCAGCCACTTGCCGCGCATTTCGCGCTCGTCTGAGAACGCGCGCACCTTAATTAACTCGTGCGCTTTCAGATTGCGGTCAACTTCGCGGATGATGGCTGGCGTCAATCCGTGATCCCCGATCATTACGACGGGGGCCAATTCATGCGCTTTTGCTTTGAGCGCTCGGCGCTCGATGGGGGATAATATGATCTTCATCTGAGGATTATACGGTTCATGGCCAGCGCACGTCCCAAAAACAGTCGCGACTGGGTTCAGCGGCATCTTAGCGACCCCTACGTAAAGCGCGCGCAAGCCGAGGGGTTTCGCTCGCGCTCAGTCTATAAGCTCACCGAAATTGATGCCAAGGAGAAGCTCGCCAAGCCAGGAATGACCGTGGTCGATCTTGGCTCAGCACCAGGTGGATGGTCCCAGTGGGGTGTGAAGCAAGTGGGCACCAAAGGCAAATTCGTCGCAATCGATTTGCTGGAGATGGAGCCAATCCCGGGGGTGCACTTTATCCAGGCAGATTTTTCCGAAAGTGCTGGACTTGATGCAGTCGTTGCAGCAATTGGCGGCAAACAGGCAAAAGTAGACCTTGTGATTTCCGATATGTCACCCAATCTCACAGGAGTAGTGATTACAGATCAAGCGAGGTTGTTCACATTGGGCGAGTTGGCAATGGATTTTGCGGTCAAGTTTTTGAAACCAAATGGGGTTTTTCTGGTCAAAGTGTTTCAGGGTGCTGGATTTGAGCCCTACGTGAAAACGCTAAGATCACACTTCAAAAGCGTTGCGGCAAAGAAGCCGGATGCATCGCGTGGCGAAAGTCGTGAAATATATTTGATGGCGCGTGATCTGAAATCGTCGTGAACGTCCGAATCGCAAGATTTGTGGGTATTGTGATTACCTTATGTGTTTGAATCCAAACGACAAGATTATCCGTTTAGTGTAAAGTGACCGTCCCGGTAACGAATGACGCAACGTGCGGCGGTTTGGCCATTGACGAAGTGAAGTTGAAGCGAATTTAAAGGATTACGCGTGAACAATTGGGTAAAGAATATTGGCATCTGGCTCGTCATCGGTATCGTGCTGATGATGGTTTTTATGCAGGTCACCAGCCGCAGCGGCGCCCGCCCTGAGCTCGAATATACGGCCATGATGCAAGAGGCCAAGAATGGCAATATTGAGAGCATCAAACAGGAGGGTAGCCGCACCCTGCGCGTGACCATGCGTGATAGCAAGACCTTCACCACATTCACGCCGGCAGGCGGCGACCCTTTTATGTGGGATGACTTGCGCAAGTCGGGCGTCAAAGGTGGTGCCAAGCCCGAAGAAGAGCAGTCGCTCCTGATGAGCATATTTATTTCATGGTTCCCGATGTTGTTGCTGATCGGCGTGTGGCTCTATTTCATGCGCCAGATGCAAGGCGGTGGCAAAGGGGGCGCATTTTCGTTCGGCAAAAGCCGCGCGAAGATGCTCGACGAGGGTAACAATCCCGTTACGTTTGCGGATGTAGCAGGTTGCGACGAGGCAAAAGAGGAAGTCGCCGAGCTTGTCGAATTTTTGCGCGACCCCTCCAAGTTTCAGAAGCTCGGCGGTCGTATTCCGCGCGGTGTATTGATGGTTGGTTCGCCCGGAACTGGCAAAACCTTGTTGGCGCGTGCGATTGCCGGCGAAGCCAAGGTACCGTTCTTTTCGATTTCAGGCTCCGATTTTGTGGAGATGTTCGTCGGTGTAGGCGCTGCCCGCGTGCGCGACATGTTTGATCAGGCGAAGAAAAACGCGCCCTGTATTATTTTCATCGATGAGATCGACGCCGTCGGTCGCCAGCGTGGCGCCGGCTTGGGTGGCGGTAATGACGAGCGCGAACAGACGCTCAACCAGATGCTGGTTGAAATGGATGGCTTTGAGGCGACCGCAGGGGTTATCGTCATCGCTGCAACCAACCGTCCTGACGTACTCGACCCGGCGTTGTTGCGCCCCGGTCGCTTTGACCGCCAAGTGGTGGTCTCGCTGCCGGACATCCGTGGCCGCGAGCAGATTCTAAATGTGCATATGCGCAAAGTGCCGATTGCGCCAGACGTCGTTGCGGAAACGATCGCACGCGGTACACCTGGGTTTTCAGGCGCAGATCTTGCCAACCTTGTTAACGAGGCAGCATTGTTTGCCGCCCGCGGTAGCAAGCGCCTGGTTGAAATGGAAGATTTTGAGCGTGCCAAAGACAAGATCATGATGGGCACCGAGCGTCGCTCGATGGTGATGGATGAAGAAGAGAAGAAAAACACCGCATACCATGAGTCCGGACATGCCTTGCTCGGATACATCCTTCCCAAGAGCGATCCAGTACACAAGGTAACTATTATCCCGCGTGGCCGTGCGCTGGGTGTCACCATTCAGTTGCCGGAGCAGGACCGTTACGCTTATGACCGCCAATATTTACTGTCGCGCATCGCTGTGCTGTTCGGTGGTCGCATCGCTGAAGAAGTGTTCATGAACCAGATGACGACTGGTGCATCGAATGACTTCGAGCGCGCCACGCAACTTGCACGTGACATGGTGACGCGTTACGGCATGTCGGACGAACTCGGTACGATGGTATACGCCGATAATGAAGGTGAAGTATTTCTGGGCCGCTCGGTGACACGTCAGACTAATATGTCTGAAGAAACCATGCGCAAGGTAGACTCGGAGATTCGCAAGATTATCGATACCCAGTACGCACTTGCACGCAAGTTGATCGAAGAAAACCGCGACAAGATCGAGGCGATGACAAAAGCACTGCTTGAGTTTGAGACCATCGATGCCGACCAGATCAAGGACATCATGGAAGGCCGTTCGCCGCGTGCGCCAAAATTGAGCAGCAAGCCCCTCCCGAAGCCCAGCAGTGGTGGCGGTAGCGGTGCCACGCCTGAAGCGCCAAAAGTAGAGCCAGCGACTGCAGAGGGTGCCAACTAGAACCTTGT
The DNA here is from genome assembly GCA_031383585.1 of Betaproteobacteria bacterium. Classification (GTDB taxonomy): domain Bacteria; phylum Pseudomonadota; class Gammaproteobacteria; order Burkholderiales; family Usitatibacteraceae; genus UKL13-2. The sequence goes on along the minus strand of JANMZU010000114.1, from coordinate 3,686 downwards.
GAGCAATCGTTTTCCAACAAGGCCAGGGCTGAATTCCTGGCCTTTGTTTTTCCGCTCACTGATTGTAATTGTCTCAACGACATCATGAACCTTCGCGCTGGAAAATTCCTGCTTGAACTTGATCGCCCCCTGATTATGGGCATCGTCAATGTGACACCGGATTCGTTTTCCGATGGTGGAAAGTTCCTGGCCCGTGATGCCGCGATTGCCCATGGCCGTCGGCTGATCGATGACGGCGCTGACATTATCGACATCGGTGGAGAATCCACCAGGCCCGGCGCAACCGCCGCATCACTGCAGGAGGAGATGGACCGCGTGATGCCTGTGCTGGACGCGTTGATTGGAGACGGTATTCCGATCTCAATCGACACGCAAAAACCGGAGGTGATGGCGGCGGCGATCAAATTGGGCGCAGCGATGGTCAACGACGTCAATGCTTTGCAGGCACAAGACGCGCTCGCAGTGTGTGCTGCGGCGGGCGTTGCTGTGTGCCTGATGCACAGGCAAGGTACGCCCGTGACAATGCAGCACGCGCCTGTTTACGCCGACGTGGTTGCGGAAATTAAAGATTTTCTATCTGGTCGAGCGAACGCATGCCTGGCTGCCGGCGTCGCCCATGACCGCATTGTCATTGACCCTGGATTCGGCTTCGGCAAGGCGGTCGAACACAACTTCAGGCTGCTTCGCGATTTGCGCGCGCTTACGGACCTCGGATTCCCGGTCCTGGCCGGTTTTTCCCGAAAGGCATCGCTTGGGATCGTTACGGGAAGGGGCGCGGATGACCGGCTTGCCGCCAGCATTGCCGCAGCCATAATTTGCGCACAAAACGGTGCGACAATTCTTCGCGTGCACGACGTGAGAGAAACATTAGATGCCATCAAGATACTAATGGCGGTCAATCCTGCAGTTGCGAGAAATTCCCGCTGAACGCATAAAGAAAAATCAAATGGATCGAAAATATTTCGGAACAGACGGCATTCGCGGTCGTGTTGGTGAAGCGCCAATCACACCAGATTTCGCGCTTCGCCTGGGTTTTGCCGCCGGTCGCGCTCTCGCGCACGGACACGCCGCCGCCAGCGGCGACACAAGGCCCGCGGTGTTGATCGGCAAAGACACTCGCATCTCAGGCTATATGCTGGAAAGCGCCTTGGAAGCAGGGCTTGCCGCATCCGGTTGCGACGTTCTGCTAGTGGGACCAATGCCAACACCGGGCGTTGCCTATCTCACCCGCGGCTTGCGCTTGTCGGCTGGCATCATGATTTCGGCATCGCATAATCCATTCGATGACAATGGCATTAAATTCTTTTCTGGTGAGGGCGCCAAGCTTGACGACGCGGTGGAGCTATCGATTGAAGCGGAGCTGGAAAAGCCGCTACAGTCGCTACCGTCCATTTCATTAGGTAAAGCGCGGCGCCTCGATGATGCGCAGGGCCGCTACATCGAATTCTGCAAAAGTACATTTCCCACGAATCTGAATTTGCGCGGCATCAAGTTGGTGCTCGACTGTGCACATGGTGCTGCGTACGACCTCGGTCCGGATGTGTTTCGCGAGCTTGGTGCCACGGTCATAGCAATCGGTAATCAGCCCAATGGCCTGAACATCAATGAAAGATGCGGCGCGACTCACCCGGCGACCATGCAGGCAGCCGTGCGTGAGCATGGCGCCGACCTGGGCTTGGCGCTCGATGGCGACGCAGATCGGCTAATGATGTGCGACGCGGACGGCAGGCTATTCGATGGTGACCAGCTACTTTATGCAATGGTCAAGGATCGTCACGAGCATGGGCTATTGCGCGGCGGCGTCGTTGGTACCTTGATGACTAACTTCGCGTTGGAGCAGCGATTCGCAGAAATGGGGATTCCGTTCCTGCGCGCCAAAGTGGGTGACCGTTACGTGTTGGAAATGCTGCGCGAAAACAACTGGGAGTGCGGCGGTGAGAACTCCGGCCATTTGCTTTGTTTAGACAAGCACAGCACCGGAGATGGCATCATTTCAGCGCTGCAGGTCTTGGCTGGACTGCGTCGCAAGGGTATCAAGCGGCTTGGTGAGTTCACTGCCGAATTGACATTGTTTCCCCAGGTGCTGATCAACATTCGGCTCGCAAGAAAATTTGATTTCGCCGCAAACGCGGACGTTGCCGCAGCCGTCAAAGTTGCCGAAGCGGAACTGGCGGGTCAGGGTCGTGTACTATTGCGCGCCTCGGGCACCGAGCCTCTGATTCGGGTGATGGTAGAAGGGCAGGACCGCGCGCTGGTGGATACACTTGCTCGGCAGATTGCCGCTGTCGTGACCAGCGCTGCAGGTAGCTAGGCCTCACTGCAGCATCGTCCCGGACTTACGCAAATAAGCAATATCGACGAACTGCGATCCGCGGTTATTTTTCCCGCCGAACGAGACACTCATGCCGTCAATGTCATAGCGGGTGCTGCTTCCAACTGCCGCGGCTATCGAAGCGCGATTAATGTCGCGGCCAGCGCGCTCGAGCAGTTTTACAAATGCTTTGGCAGCCAAAAACCCTTCAAGCGTGAGATGCGATGGCGGCTCGTCACGGTACTTTGCCATTAGCGTGAGGTGGTCGTTCTGTAGTTTCGTGGCGCGGGACAGGGGATTGGGCACCACCTGGGTAATCATTGTCCCCGTAGCAAAGTCCTTTTTGGCGATTTCCATCAAGGTCCGATGGTTTACCGTCGAAAGCGCAACAATTTGCGCGTTGGTATCCAGACTGCGGACTTGCTTCACGAATTCCGCGGTGGCAATCGAGTCTGCGGCGATCACGATCACCTGAGGTTTTTGATCCAGCACTTTGCGTGCCAGTGCGGGCAGCCCGGTGAGTGCTAGCGGAATCGCAATACCGGCGATTGGTGTTTTGTTGTCAGCGCCAAGTTGCGTCCTAACCTCATTGTTAATACTCCGGCCAAAATTGTTGTCCAGGTAGGCCACCGCAAAACGTGAAATCGACAGCTGTGCGAAGTGCCGTATCGCATGCCGCACCTCTTCCTTGTATGTTGGGCGCAGAAAAATGATGGAATCCGTAGCCGTTCCGATTTCCGCGCCCGATAGGGGCGCAAAAAGAACCGTCTTTGATGCAATAAAGCGGGCGTCGCCGGCAACCGTGCTTAGCGAGTCATCGCCAACATATCCGAACAGCGCCGCCACCTTGTCTTGGTCAATCAGTTCGTGAGTCAATTTCACGGCGTTGTCAGCGATGCCCTCGTCATCTTTCACGAGCACCTGAATGCGCCGCCCGTTAAGCCCGCCATTGGCGTTTACGTGGTCGAACCAGGTTCTGGCCCCTGCAATGTAGTCTCGCCCGGTATCGGCGTTGACGCCGTTTTGATCAAGAACGACGCCGACGCGGATGTCGGCTGCATGTGTCGATGAGAATGGAATGAGATACGCTGAGATAAATAGCGCGGAAGCGACAAGTTGCGTTTTGATTTGGAGTCTAGGCATGGTCTTCTTAGGGTTGTAGGTTCGGTCAGCTCCCTTTATACTTGCCCCAGATTGCATATCAGTGACGTCAATGCGACAGTTGTGCGCAGCCTAAAAGTAAAACCCGGGAAGCTGTCGCTTGCCCGGGTATTTTTATCTGCGCGGATACTGAGGGAACGGTAGCTACGAAGTACTATCCGAACCTGCCCGTAATGTAGTCTTCGGTTTCCTTTTTCTTGGGCTTGATGAATAG
>JANMZU010000726.1:0-4994 GCA_031383585.1 Betaproteobacteria bacterium | reverse complement strand
CTGGTTTGTATGGGCTCGGCTGCCTACACCCTGGTCGCATTGCTCATCACCCAAGATTCCAGCCCCACGCGAATTGCCGGCCAGGTAGTGACCGGAGTCGGCTTCATGTGCGCGGGCGTGATCTGGCATCACGACGATACGGTGCGTGGCCTGAACACCGCCGCAACGATTTGGTGCACTGCAGCGGTCGGCGTATTGGCAGGGCTGAACTTCTCGTTGCTCGCCGTCGTTGCCGCTGTCATCCTGCTGGCGGCCAATGTGGTGCTTCACTGGGTGGAACACCGGTTTTTCGCGGAAGCGGCGGACAAGTAGCTGGCATTCAAACGCGGCAGTGTGTGCCAGGGCATAGCATCCGGGGAACGCGAGACGGGTGCCATTGCCAGAGTAAGCAAATCGACTCTTCGACTCTAGCCATAGTGCCACTCGGGTCGGGGGACAAGAGCCGTCGTCCCAGCCGACAACCACAACGCTTGCGCCGGTCGGGGGCCGTCTAATCCACCGTCTGAATTCGCCCGTCCACACGAACGATTCTCTTAACAAGCCTTACAACAGTCTCGAGAGCGCCGGACCAGCGATAAGAGTCCAGGTAACTGCCATGCCCGTCAGAATGAGCAACACCGCACACAACGGCAACTCCCGTCGGAACCCTGGTGCCTTAGCGCCTCGCGAAATCCTTCCGCGGAATAGAACGACGCACGCCAAATGCGTTGCAGACCAAGTTTTCTTTTGTGACTGCTTTTCAATGAAAACTCCCTCACGCTGATTCTTTTGGCCTTGAGGGCACGCGGGTCCGGAGGCCTTAATCAATTTTTTCGGGAAGTGCGAGCGTGGCCCCTTCAGTTTTACGCTTACTTGCCAATCGCCGCCACAAGACCTTCCGGATCAGCAACGCTGACCCACAGCAGCGAGTGCTTCCGGAAACCGATGACCTTCGTGATCTTGCGAACGAACGCGATGCTCACACCCTTGCGGTGATTAGTGCCAAAGGTAACGCCATCGTCCGAAAGGCTCAGCCGCAAACCGACGGCGGTGTACCAGCGGTGTGGCCCCGTGATGCTCGTGTGATCGACGTTGGTGAGCGTGGTCTTCACGTTGAATCGCCCAAATGTCGCGATCAGTGCACCCTTTCCCGTGATCGTCACGCCATCTTTTTCGGTCACGCCGAGCAAAAGAAATAGCGCACTCCAGCGCTTGTCGAGCCGGTATGGGAAAAATTGTTCTTTCATTACGTCAGAGCTGCCTCTCTTGTGTGGATTTCATGAGGAATAACCGGGTCAGGGTGAATAGTTTCGTAAAACAAATGGCGCCGACCCCTTATCGCCTATGGCATGTTTGATGTCCTTGCGCTTCGTCGATTTGTCGCCACCGTATAGCAATACGACGATCTTGCTGGGCTTATTTGCGTTCGCCACAATCGCGTGCTCACACTTCGTCTCGCGCTGGCATTCCAGCCCGCGCCTTAATATTCTCGCTTCATTCTCCAGCTTTTTCAATTTTCGCGAAAATCTTCGAAAGCACGATTTCAGCGTACACATATTCACCACTCAACATCCCCGCTTCACGCGAAGCAAGTCCACGCGCAAGAAATGCGTGCTACTCCATGCCGCGCGATATTGCCTTCGCCTGTTTCAGACTTTGCAGCAAATCTTTGAAAAGTGATTTTTCCATTTTCAAGTCCCTTCAGTTCGTACGTTGGGCACGTTTCACCTGCCCAACATAAAACTAAACCTTGTACTCCTTCAACTCCTGCCGGATCACGTTGCGAATGGTTTTCTCAATCGTCTTGGCCTGAATCGCATTCTTCAGCGCTTCGTTAATCAGGGTCTGATAACCGCGCTCGCCCGCCTCGGCTTTGAAGTGCTCAACAATGGCGCTATCGAGATAGATATTCACTCGCTGCTTTGCAGGCAACACGGCGCCGGACGCGCCGCGCTTTCGCAACGCGAGCTTGCCGACGGCAATATCCTTGGCCTCAATGGATGTGTCGCCAGGCAACTTCGACGTAGATTTTTTGCTCATGGTTGTCGGTCGATTTCAAAATAAATGAAGCGAATCAATTGTATGTATATTTGTGTGTATTTGTTATTATCCTGATTTGGCACCATATCAAACAAGCGTACTCCTGAGCTAGTGATCACAGCATGAAAAACATCTTATTGGACCGACTCACGATGCTGAGCACTATTTTCGAACGTGAACAGCTGGAGCGCACTGCACGGGGGGCAAGCACATGAGCGCAACGCTGGTACCGACAGAAATCATAGCAGAGCGAATTTTCATCGTGCGCGGTCTCAAGGTCATTCTCGATTCTGATCTTGCCGCCTTATATGAAGTACCGACCAAGCGTTTCAACGAGGCAGTCAAACGCAACCTCGCGAAGTTCCCAGCCGATTTCATGTTCGCTCTCACTACGGCAGAGTGGACAGCTTTAAGGTCGCAAATTGCGACCTTAAAGCCGGGGCGCGGCCAGCACCGCAAATACCCGCCCTACGTGTTCACCGAGCACGGCGCCATTATGGCCGCCACACTGCTGAACAGTCCGCGCGCTGTGGAGGTGAGCGTATACGTGGTGCGCGCCCTCGTGCAGCTGCGTGAATTCCTGGCATCGAATAAGGATCTGGCGCGGCAGTTGAAAGCATTGGAACAACGCATCGAGAAGAAACTCGGCGGCCACGATCAGGCGATCGCCGGAATCATCGATACGCTGCGCCAGTTAATGTCATCTACCGCCACCAAGCGCCGCATCGGGTTCGTTATCGACGAAGACAAATAGTCGATCTGCTGTTGATGCCGGCAACCACGCTATTCACATATTAGGCAACAACATGAAAAACCCCTCGCTCGAACGGCTCAGGATTCAGGCGCGGCAATACCATCGCCATCACACATGGGAGCTTGAAGAAGACGGCATTCATGCACGCCACGTCTATCAGCCGAAACGAGTGTTGTCGTGGTGGGGCGATTACGGATTTGTGCTGAACGGACGGCGCGTCATGATCTGGTGGGTGCATCCGCGCATGAAATACGCTGACGAGATCAGCGATCGCGCGTGGAAAGAAGCTGGCCCGGCACCCGAAGAATCCGATAGACTTCTCGACACAAAAACAATTTGGAGCAACGTGGGGCGTTCTCGCAAGAAGGTTTTTGCCCACCAATCCAGACCAACGCCCGACGCATGGCGAACCTACTATGACCTCGTTACCGCGCACGAAACGCGCCTGCGAAATGAAGGCATCGCATTCGAGGTCGTGCCTACAATGTGCGTGCAGACGTTCGACTGGTGCACTGGCATTGATTTATGCGTTCCGATGGAAACGCGAAACCACGACGAAGCGCGTGCAATGGTTTTGCTGACGAAAGCAATACTTAAACGTGAAGCCAATCTGGCAGAGGCATTTCCGTCGTATCAGTACGGATTGACGAAATGGCTGGCGGGAAGCGCGGATCGAGAGAAAGATCGAGCGATGGCGAATGCGAATGCGAATTCGTAGCCAGTTTGACGTGCGGCGAAAAAACGTCGATCACGGCCTGTTGAATTCCAGACAAACTCTAGCACTAGCGCGGCGTTTCAGGCCTTTTCGGCCTGCGAGGCTCGTCAATTCTAGGGTTTCAGAAAATATTAGTGGTCTGTCACCGATTGTTCACGGATTGACGGATTGGCTTTCGGAAAGCGCGGATCGAGAAAAGGATCGGGCAATGGCAAGTGCGTATTCGTAGTTGGGTTGACGTGCGCTGGGGAAAATATTGAGTACGGTTTTTTCAGTTCGAGGCAAACTCTATAACTGGTAGGGCGTTTCGGGCACTTTCGGCCTGCGGGGCTGGTCAGTGCGGGGGTTTCAGAAAATATTGTTGGTCTATCCCCGATTGTTCTAAGGATGCCGCAGACCAGAAACGCGTCGAACTGGGATTTTCAGTCAAAGTCTGTCAATCCTAACCTTCTTCGTTTCAGCACATTGAAAGGCACCTAGATGAAGGCAGGATTGGCCAGCTGCAAGTCCTTGTATATAAAATCAAGCGCTTTGCCGCGCTCGCCATCTTCGTAGTTCACGGACACATAGGTCCCAATGTCGTCAAACGCCAGCGCGTCAACACACTGCTCGCCGATCTGCCATGGGCGAACCGTTTTATGCAGAACGTTGTGCTCTGGAATTTTCTCCAACTGGTAAGAAGCTATATCGTCAACAGGCGTTTCCCCGACAAAGGCAAAGCCGGTGTCCAATTTTCGCAGTTCCTGCAAACTGTACTTGTCAAGCGCCTGCGCGATTTTCAGTACGCGATCCGCCGTTGTTTCGAGGTACCAGTTTCCATTCCAGCAGGGCTCCCCCATCTGCCCGCCAAGCTCACGAAGCTTGGCTTCAAAGGCGGACAGATCTTGCACTTCAAGTTTGAGTTCATTCATGATGCGTCCTTATTTTTTGGCGCGACGTTCGTGGAAGTTCTCCTATTCGCTGCGTGGGGATCAGGCGGCCAGTTCACGCACGGGGTATAGGGGAATAAACGGGTCAGGGTGAATAGTTTCGCAAAGCAATTGACGCTGACCCCTTATCGCTTTTTGGCTTGGAAGCCTTGTGGATGCTTTTGATTTTATGGTCTTGGTTGCGAAATGCGAATCTGGCCCATTATCGCTGCGCGCTCAACGCTTCAACACCGTCAGCACAGCAAGGCTCATCGCCGTCACGCCGGTCTTGATAGACGGCTCGGGCACCGGCGCGAAGAACGGCGAGTGATTGAAGGGAACAGGTTTTCCACCGGGCTTCTTCGAATCCGCGACGAGCCGCGGGTCGGAGACACCGATGAAAAAGAACATCGACGGCACACCAGCATTCACGAACACTGAAAAGTCTTCACTGGCGGTGATCGGCGGCACACGCCTGGCCTTGTCGCCGAAGGCCGCCTTCAGCGTCGCTTCAGTTCGCACTACAAGGTCGCTGTCGTTGATGATCGCCTGCCCGCCCCCGTCAATCGTGACTTCGGGTGCGGGCGCGCCGGCCGCT
>JANMZU010000096.1:0-8565 GCA_031383585.1 Betaproteobacteria bacterium | reverse complement strand
TCCGGTTGCAACCATATTGCCCACGTTTATTGCTAGCTTAACCCCATCCAGCCCAATAGATCCAAGCGCTGACATCAAGAACTTCTTAATTGCTCTAGGCAGCGGAAACAGCCGCAACCAGTAACGGATTGTATAAGAATTCGTAAATGGCGAGACGTTGACGTGGGTGAATCCGGTTCTCAATAGCAACTGCTCGATACTGCGCTGCGAAAACAGCTGCATGTGCTCGATATCGATAATTGGCGAGCGTTTGCCTAGAGCGCGATTGACCAGACTTCGGTAATCGTGGGTTACCGTGACAAACGCCCCACCGGGCCGGAGCAATCGAATGCATGCGCTGGCAATGACCTTTGGATCGGGCACATGCTCCATGGTCATGAAGCAGCAGATCAAGTCGAAGGAGTTAGGCGCAAAGTCGGCCTCATGAAAAACGCCTTCGCGTAGCCATGGGCGTACGCTCGGGGGTGCTGCGGCAATCGCGGCCACTGAGGGCTCGATGCCATGTAGCTCGACGAAGCCAGCGCGCGCGAGTTGGGTTAGGAAAATTCCATTTCCAGCGCCGATTTCTAGCGCACTATTGCGCTGCGGCAGGGACTTCAACATTGGCGTGATCGCGCCAATGTAGGTGATTGCCGCGTCCATCGCCTCTGCAGCGCTATCGTATTCGGCGACGTGATACGCCTTCGCCAGCTCGCCGTCCTTAGGTGGTTCTGGGACATAAACCAAATCGCAGGTTTTGCACTGGACCAACCGGTGCGACATGAATTCAGGCTCTTTGCGTGAGGCGAAGCTGAAGTCGGATAGTTTTGTCGGATCGATGTTGCGCTCTACAAAGAGGAATGCGTTGTTCGCAGGCTCTGCGCAGATTGGGCAAGCTCGCCGCATTGGGGGGATTTGCATACGTGTACGGCGTCTTGTTTTCAGGAGAACGGGAGTTAGCAGGTTACTGGTTTTTCGGGGTTTTTTCACATTCGCGAATACTCTTGTTCACCCAGATTGGGCAGGCGCGCGTCGACGCGAAGGTCGTGGGTCACCTCAACGATTGGCAAGTCTATTGACAGTGCGCCGTGTTTGCTGTGCCGTCTTGCTTTATTTCGGTTGGAAGCTGAAGTAGTTCGGTCTGCGGTTTTTGGTTAACCACACGAAGCGAAGGACGATCTCGGCAATTGTTGTCAACCAGTTTGTCCCGGTAAACTGTCCGAAGAATCGCAAAGCGGCTATGCTATGCGAAAGCCGCCGTTGAACAGCCAAAGGAGAAACTGCCATGGCAAAAGAACAGATCAATATGGACAACCACTGGTTGCCATTCACCCCCAATCGCCATTTCCGTGAGCATCCGCGGGTCTTTGTCGCTGCAGACCGCATGATGTTTACCACCGATGACGGTCGTCAGGTCATCGACGGTAGCTCCAGCCTCTGGTGTGTAGGTGCAGGGCACAATCGCCGCCAAATTAATGAGGCGATTAAGAAACAACTTGATACACTTGATTACGCCACCGCGTTTCAGGTTTGCAATGACAAGGCCTTCAAAGCCGCCGAAATGATCGCAGCTCTTGCGCCCGGTGACCTGAACAAAGTGTTGTTCTGCAACTCCGGCAGCGAGGCTGCAGACACTTCGATGAAAGTTGCGCTCGCCTACCATCGTGCACGCGGAGAAGGGCATCGCAATGTGTTCATCGGTCGCGAACGGGGCTATCACGGCGTTGGTTTTGGCGGCATGAGCGTCGGCGGTATTCCTGCCAACCGCAAAGTCTTCGGCACCGCGTTCCTGCCGAGAGTGGACCATATGCGATTCATTCATGATCCGGTTAATCACGCCTTCATCAATGGCGTAGAACCGGAATGGAAAGAAGATCCCTTGCTCGAGCTTGAGCAGCGCATTCTTCCGCTGCACGACCCAAGCAATATCGCCGCAGTCATCGTTGAACCGGTCGCGGGCAGTGCTGGGTGGTATTTGCCACCGAAGGGCTATCTGAAACGTTTGCGCGAGATTTGCGACAAGCACGGCATCCTGCTGATCTTTGATGAAGTCATTACCGGCTTTGGCCGCATGGGGACCAATTTCGGCGCCGATTTTTATGGCGTGGTACCGGATATGCTTAATTTCGCCAAGTGTGTCACCAATGGTGTAATCCCACTGGGCGGCGTGATCTGCCGCGATCACATTTATGACTCGATGATGAAATCCACGGCAAGTAGCCCGGACCATGCCATCGAGTTTTTTCATGGTTATACCTACTCCGGCCATCCGGTCGCCTGCGCCGCAGCGATCGCAACGCTCGATCTGTTCAAGGAAGAGAATCTGTTCGTGCGTGCGGGCGAGATGGGTAAAGTGCTGGGAGATGCGTTGCACAGTACCTTCCGCGATCTGCCAAATGTGATCAGCATTCGCACGCTTGGCCTGGCCGGCGCGGTAGAACTGGCGAGCATCGCTGGCGCGCCGGGCAAGCGCGCCTACAATATTTTTCTCGACTGCTTTGAGCGCGGCGTGCTGCTGCGTATTGCCGGCGACAATCTGGTGCTGAGCCCGCCGTATATCGTCGAAACCAGTCACATCGACCAAATGGTGACGACAATTGCCGAGTCGGTGAAGCGGCACGCAGCGTAATTGGGAAACGCTAATATCAGCGCGCCTTGCAGGGCCTTTTTGCGCTGCGAGGCGCGCCGATGCTTGCGTTTGGCCTGAAGATTTGCCGAAGGCATAATTGTTCCAATATGAAACTCGCTCCGAACGATCTCGAAAATATCGCTGCCGGTACGCTCGACCACTACAACGGGCGCGCTGAGGATTTCTGGGAAGGCACGCGCGACCACGATGTCAGCCAGAATATCGACGCCATCCTCAGTCACATTGAGGGCACGGCACCGTTTGCGATTCTAGATTTTGGCTGTGGGCCGGGACGGGATCTCAAGTCCTTCGTCGACCTCGGGCACAGACCAGTCGGGCTCGAAGGCTCGACTAATTTTGCGCGGATGGCAAGATCTCACAGCGGCTGCGAAGTTCTGCATCAGGATTTTTTCAAGCTTGATCTACCCCTTGACACGTTCGACGGTGTTTTTGCCAATGCCTCGCTGTTTCATGTGCCAACCCAGGAGTTGCCACGCGTGCTCGGCCAATTGCATGCAGCCTTGAAGCCTCGCGGGGTTCTGTTTGCATCGAATCCACGTGGCGACGGCAGCGAGGGATGGAATCTTGGGCGCTACGCAGCGTATCACGATCTGGAAACATGGCGGCGTTTCATGTCTGTAGCAGGATTTGTGGAACTCACACATTACTATCGTCCAGCCGGGCTGCCGCGCGACCAGCAGCCCTGGCTGGCGAGTGTTTGGCGCAAATGAAGGCCGAGCAAATTCTCTTCAGCCAGGGATTTGGATCGCGCAAGCTGTGTCGCTTGTTGATTTCGCGAGGCGAAGTTGAAATTGACGGCGTTGTTTGTACCGACCCCTTTACGGAAGTTGAAATTACGCCGCAAGACGGCAAAGTGATTGAATTTTGCGTCGATGGCGAGGCCTGGCAATTCCACGCCAAGGCCTACCTGATGCTGAACAAACCCGCCGACTTTGAATGCTCGCAGAAGCCAAAATCGCACCCGAGCGTCTATACGTTGCTACCCGCGCCACTGCGCGCGCGTGACGTGCAAACTGTGGGAAGGCTGGATCAGGACACGACGGGGCTGTTGCTGTTTTCTGATGATGGCCAGTTCATCCACCGGATGACATCTCCAAAACACGAAGTGCCCAAGGTCTACGACGTGACTGCCAGCGAAGTGGTGACACCTGAGCAGGTGGATCGCCTGCTCGCTGGTGTGGTACTCGATGACAGTCCTGAACCGGTGCGCGCACTCGCCTGTGTGGTGACCGCAACGAACGAAATTCAGCTCACGCTCACGTCCGGCAAGTATCACCAAGTCAAACGGATGCTGGCCGCAGTCGGAAACCATGTCGATAGATTGCATCGTAGCAAGATCGGCAAATTGCCGTTGCCCACAGATCTTGCCGAGGGCCATTGGCGATGGTTGTCGGCCGCGGAACTGGCCATGGCAAGCACCAGCGAATAAGACAACGATGACTTCAGCGTCGCATTCGCGAATTTTCATATTGCGATTAGGCTAGAATCAGTGGTGTGACGAGAGCGGGACGATAATGCGCCTGCCAGCCGCACGACATCATCACCCAGAAAAGGACTAACAATTGGTCAAGCCAAACTACAATTTTGCAAAACGCCAGCGCGAGCTTGCAAAGAAAGCGAAAAAAGAAGAAAAACAACAACGCAAAGCGTCGACGGGGGGCGCCGACGAGGGTGAAGCGGTCGAGTCTGACGCGCCCGTTGAAGTGCCAGCCGAGGACAAGCCGGCTGCATGATGGCATCAGCTTAACGCGTAGCCAATATGGGTTCGACTTCGTTACGGGCTGGACCCAAATTGGCGGACCGAATTCGTCAACCGGCCGCCGCGCACAAGTCGGTCGATGATCAACTCGACATTCGGCCTGGGCAGTCAATTGAACTGCTGAAAGAGCTTCACATTCTGACTACCGATGGCAAGGTGAATCAGGACAGCCGCCGCAAACTAAAGCAGGTCAACCATCTGGTGCAGTTCATCGAACCGCTGTTGCAGGAAATTCGATTGCAGCACCCTGACATTCAGTTGGTGGACCACGGTGCCGGCAAATCGTACCTCGGCTTCATTCTTTACGATCTGTTTTTCAAGAACATCGCCGGAGATCACCGGATCTTTGGTATCGAGACGCGTGAGTCGCTGGTAGAGAAGTCGCGCGAACTCGCGGCAAGATTGGCATTTTCAAACATGACGTTTCTGAATTTGTCCGTCGCCCAGGCGATCCTGTCGGATCAGATACCAGCCACCGTGGATGTCGTTACAGCGCTACATGCTTGTGACACCGCAACCGATGACGCCATCAAATTTGCACTTGCCAGGCGCGCCAAATTTATCGTTGTGGTGCCATGCTGTCAGGCGGAAATCGCTGGCATATTCCGAAAAAACAAGGGCAACGATCTGGCCAAGAGTGCCTTGACGGAAATATGGCGGCACCCGTTGCACACCAGGGAATTCGGCAGCCAGATAACTAATGTATTGCGCTGCCTGCAGCTTGAAGCCCATGGCTATCAGGTCACCGTCACGGAACTGGTCGGCTGGCAGCACTCAATGAAAAATGAGCTCATCGTCGCCACTTTTAAAGACCTGCCTCGCCAGCGGCCCACTGCGCGTCTGGAAGAAGTTCTAAGCACGTTGGGGCTTGGTGAAATGCGCGACCGGTTTGCCAGCCCCCCAGCTTGACGGTCAAAATGGCGCGGATGAAATCACCACAACAACGCTCGCATTACGAATTACTCGATATCGCGGAGGACGCCAAGCGTGAGGAAATTGCGCTCGGCTATCAGCGTTCACTGGAGGCGTTGGCACGTGATCCGGAAGCGGCGCCAGGCGCTAAGGCGGATGTGCGCCGCGCTTACGAAGTTCTTACCAACCCGATGCAGCGCATGACATATGACTTGTCTCTGCGGCGCAATGCGCCGCAATTTACCTACGAAACGGTGGAAGGCGATGAGGGTTCGCTAATTTCTCGCTTGTGGGACCGTCTCTGGGTCAAGGCCGTCGTGTTGGTATTGGCGCTGTTGGTCGTCACCATGTGGATGCGGCCGGGAAAACGCGATACCGGTATCGGACTTGCGCCCGCCGAGTTTGTCTCCAGTACCGCCTCTGGCAATGCGGTGGCAGGCCCAACTGGACGAAGCAGCGACGACGGTACCCAAAACACGGCGGGTAAGCGCGACGCGTCCAGCACAGCGGCACAAAGTGGCCGGTCGGCTGAAGACGTTTTCGCAAAAGTATCTGGCAGCGTCGTACGCATCAATGTTGCCAACGCAGAAGGTGACATCACTTCCACTGGCAGCGGCGTCGTGATCGGGTCTGGTATGGTCGTCACCAACTGTCACGTCGCGCTGCGCGGTGAGGCGCTTGAAGTGAAAGTTGGCGGCGGCAGCTATTCGGCTTCCGTAGACGTGGCAGATGAAGAGCGTGATTTGTGCCGCGTCAGAGTCAGCGGACTCAGCGCGCCATCGGCGTCGATCAGCAGCATTGAAACTGTCCGGGTTGGCCAGCGGGTGTATGCCATCGGCGCGCCACAAGGGCTGGACCTGACAATTAGCGATGGCATCGTTTCGGGCTTGCGCGAGATGCAGGGGGGCAGGGTGATACAGACCTCCGCACCGGTTTCTCCAGGATCCAGTGGCGGCGGGCTATTTGACACTTCCGGGAAACTGATCGGTATCGTGACCTTTCAATCACGTACGGGACAAAACCTCAACTTCGCCCTTCCCGCCGACTGGGTGACTGAAATCAAGAACAGGTGAAAGGTGGCCGACGAACAGCAGGCCCATACGCAATTATCGAAAATGTACGCTTTCTGGGCAATTGCAGCGTCGAAAGCTTGCTCGTCGCAACGCATTCAGCGTACGATTACCACTGTTTTTAGATCGAGAAAGCGACTATGTCCGGCCACGCCAGTAGCAGCACCCCAGCGCCCACCACCGCTCCCATCCCCGGCAAGAGCAAATCCGAAAACGACTCTGTTCGTGACATGGCGGTGCAGATATTCATCAAGCTCGCCAGCGACGCGATCGTCGTCTCGGATGCAGCCGCAAAGATTACCGCAAGCCCCGAAAGTCTCGCCAAAATCAGCTTCAAGCTTGCCGAAGCGTTTCAGAAACATGAAAACCAGGTCAAAGCCAATGCTGCTCCTCAGCATGCAGCATTTGACGCAAACAAACTCGATTTCGACGCTTGGACGACTAAGTAGTTGTACCGTCGCCGCCGACCCGACACGCCGCTAGCGCAGCGATGCGTTCAGTTTTGCCAGTGCGGCTGATCCCGGGATCAGTGCGCCGTCGTTAAGCATGTTCAACGGTGTATCCACAGTATTTGCCGCCGCATGCAAATCGCATGGTTCCCCGTCCACGAACAGTAGCCCGGTCGCAATTTCGTGATTGGCGCTGCTCTCGTGGAGATGGTTCATCGCGGCGATGCGGTCGGTAGGATCATAATTTTCGTGGAGCTTGCGTAAGCGCAGAACTGATCCATCGTGTTGCCGCACCTCTTGCAACGTTCCGGGCGCATAGCTGGTGGTGATTTCATCGCGAAACTTGATCACGTCGAGATGGTTTACAGCCTCGTTGTGTTCACGAACATAGTCATAGCTCTTGGTGGAGCCCTCATGATTATTGAAGGCCACACAAGGTGAAATGACGTCGATAAATGCCGCGCCCTGATGCAGGATTGCGCCCTGGATAAGCGGCACCAATTGCTCCTTGTCACCGGAAAAGCTGCGTCCGATGTAGGTCGCTCCCAACTGCATGGCCAGTCCGACTAGATCGATTGCCTCATCGGCATTGATTGCGCCGCGCTTACTCTTGGAGCCGCGATCCGAGGTCGCAGAAAACTGTCCCTTGGTCAGTCCATAAACGCCGTTGTTCTCGACGATATAAGTCATGTTCACGCCTCGCCGCATGACATGTGCAAACTGACCGAGGCCGATCGAAGCCGAATCGCCGTCACCGGAAACGCCCAGATAGATCAGCTCGCGATTGGCGAGGTTGGCGCCCGTCAAAACCGAAGGCATGCGGCCATGCACGGTGTTGAAGCCATGCGAATTGCCGAGAAAATAGGTCGGTGTTTTCGATGAACAGCCGATGCCAGAGAGTTTGGCGATGCGATGTGGCGGCAGATCGAGCTCGTAACACGCCTGAATAATCGCGGCGCTGATGGAATCGTGCCCGCAGCCTGCACAAAGCGTTGAGATCGCACCTTCGTAATCGCGCCGTGTATAGCCCAGCTTGTTACGAGTAAGACTTGGGTGGTGAAGTTTTGGTTTGGCAAGATAGGTCATTTTATTTCCTGGCCGACGCGTTTGGTGGGTACAGCGTGCAACGGCGCAACATGCAACGATTTGAGTCGCTCCGATATCTCATTGACGATAAAACGCGCCGTGATCGGTGTACCGTCGTAGTGCAGCACTGGTGTGACCACCGCCGGATTGATCGCGCCTTCGTTGATCAGCAGTGTTCTCAGTTGCGCGTCGCGGTTTTGTTCCACTACGAACACTTCGTCGTGCGCGTGGATGAAATCGAGTATCTCGTCGCAAAACGGAAATGCCCGTATGCGCATGGCGTCCAGATGCAAGCCAGCTTGATTGAGAATATCCAGCGCTTCATGCAAGGCAGGGCTGGTCGAACCATAGTAAAGGGCACCATAGCGAGTGGACTGAGCGGCTTTGGTGGTGATCGGCTTGGGCACAATCTCCTTGGCTGTCTCGAACTTGCGCAATAGTCTGCGCATATTGTCGACATAGGCATCACCTTCCTCGGTGTAGCGCGCATAACGATCACGGCTGGTGCCGCGAGTGAAGTAGCTGCCCTTGGTCGGATGGGTGCCAGGGTAGGTGCGGTAGGGAATACCGTCGCCATCGACGTCAAGGTAGCGGCCGAAGTCTTTGCCTGATTCCAGATCCTCTGCGGTCATCACCTTGCCGCGATCCATTTGCTGCGTG
>JANMZU010000723.1:0-2536 GCA_031383585.1 Betaproteobacteria bacterium | reverse complement strand
AACATCACCCAAGCAAAACTCAACTGGATTGCCAACGAACTCAATCAACGGCCTAGAAAACGCCTTGGCTGGCTCAGCCCCGCCAAGTTACTATTCAACCTGACCGCCGCACCGACATGTTGAACGCCAACCTACCAAATCCGTCTGAAACGCGCGCCAGTGGCTGAGTTTGCGAACTGGTGGCGTCGGCAACGCCACGCCAAACTTCCACACCGTTTTCCCAAAACATCTTCTGATTTGTGCGCATACACCGCAAGTACATTGCCGTGGCACTACTCCGGCACCTTGAAAAAAGAAAATGAAAGCGTAATCAGGGACGATTGGGTCGCAGGGACGACGCGGGGAAATTGGGGTCAAACCTTTCAAGGTCATATGACTGTGAGAGTCCTCACCGCAACAGAAGGAACGGTGGCGGGGCGTCTGGATTCGCTTAGCACTCCTGTGGTAGCCGATCCAACTCCGACTCCATTAATTTCTGTCGCCAAGGAGCGCAACTATATCGTTGCGCTCCTTGGTGGCCAAAATGCTGCATTCACGGATCACGAAATTTCGCTACGGTCAAAATCGCGACATACCCTTTTCGCGTACTGCCGTCACATCACGTTTATCGCGTGACGACGAACCTAAATTTCCCGATCGAGCGCAAAGCCTCTCTCATTCCTTGGCATTCGTTATGGTTAAGATCCTTACCTCTTGGCAAAAGCGCTGCGCCAGCTGCCGGCTGCAAGCCAGGGCAACAGGGATATGTCGCATTGCCGCCTCTAATAAAGTAGGACTTACCATCCGGCGCAATGTCTCCCGGGCCGATAATTCCACAGTCTGAAAGCACTTTCGTCAACGGAAATTGCTCATCATAAATCCTGTGCTTCATTCCAGTTGGCCCCACCAAATAGAGGCCGCCTCCCGGCTCGTTGCTTCGGAATGCCTGCCCGGCGAGTCTGGGATTTGCGATAACCGGGACATTGGACCCAGGGGCCACGTTACAGATTGGTTTGTTGAATGCCGCCACCATGGCGGCGATCCCGGTCGGATCCAGTGCAGAGAAGTCGAATTTTTCGCCCGATGTCATGGCCACGAGGTTGAGGATTTGACCTTCAGTTAAGCCCTGGCCAACACCCTTGGCCTGATCTACCAGGATATTTCTTATCAGCGCCTTGTTCGCAGCCTTGGCGGTCAATTTTGCCGCAGCGGTAATCGCGGCTTCTGAAGATTCGAGAGCCGCTTTTTCTGCCGCACTGATCGCAGTTCTGACACCGAGTGCGCCGCCAGCCGTGACCACGGTTTCAACGACAGTGACCGCAAAATCAAGCACGGAAATAATCTGATTGGCGACGGCCCCACCGCATTGGCTGCTGTTGGTGGCGCACATCGCGCCGCAATCGACCGGTTGCGAAGCTGGGCATTGTCCCCAGCAAACCGGACCAGCGCCGCCAAAACCGGCATTGCAGCTTTTGTAGCACAAGCCCACTTGAGGCTCTGCGCCACTGCCGCATTGCGGGATGGTGCCGACACCGCGGGCAAGCGCGGGCTTCTTGCGGCACGCCGCGCCTGCATCAGCCATACCAAGCGGGCAGGATGCCTGGCAAATCGGGCCCTCGCAGGCGAACCCTGCTGGCGGCTTTACATACAGCGCAGTACCGATTTGTTCGCAGCCGCGGCCTTCCGATGCTGCAATGCATTGCGCCTGGCCGGCGGCAAGGGGATAAGCGGCACGCGGAAATTTCGCAGGCTTGCTGCAGCTCGCGTCGATTGCCGTTACCGAACCAAAACCTTGCGGGCAATTCTGGTGGCAAGCTGCGAGTACCCCGGTGGAGCCCGCGGGGCACGTGGTGTAGCAGAGACCCGACTCCTTGTTCTGACCTGCGCCACACTCGCCCGGAATAGTGCCGACACCACGCCCGTAAGTAGGTTTCCAACACACCTCGCTTTGATCCTGCGCCTGCGCTGTCCACACCAGCGAAGCCGACAAGCAGAGCGCCGAAATCGCGATCTTGCAAGCTTCGAGCAATGTATACCTCCGAGTAGTCATCATCATCTCTCCCTTTTCGTTTTGTATCGAAATAGTGGCCGACGTTTATTGGTATTCATATCAGTCACCCTACATCGATGCCGACGGATTTCGCTGCCCCGCCTACGCTTAACAGGACGCCTTGCTGGAACACGGCTGGCCGATGTGCGAAAAATATAGCACACAGCTAAAAGATACGACCGGGCGTTATAGCCCCCAGCAATTCATGCCTGAAGGCGCGTGCATCGGGACGAAGGGTTCAACAAGCGAAAGCATGGTTCGCGACGGTGACGAGGGCTAATGTTAGTGGAGTTTGCGAACGCGAGTCGGGGCGGATGGGCAAAGCGCAGCGTGCCCACGACGAACGATGCGTCGGCACGCTGCGCTTTGCCATCGTTCGCTGAGGTTTCTGAACGGGTGGCGTTGGCAACACCAAATGCCGGTCACGCGACCGAAAACGATCAAAAAAATGCGCCAACCTAACAGGGATGGCGCATTTTGCCGCGAACTGATCTCACGCACGGTTTG
>JANMZU010000722.1:0-2965 GCA_031383585.1 Betaproteobacteria bacterium | reverse complement strand
ACCGGCGGCGCTCGCTGCCCCGGGTGCCATCTGGATGTACTGAAGCTCAACTAGTGTCGCCCCATTGCGATCCACATAGCAGGCCGCCACGCCGACGAAGAGTTTGGGGAGCGGCAACGTGGTGAAATCGCCGATATGGGTAAAGCCGCGTGCCAGTAGCTGCAAGGCGTAGTCGTCAATTGCCTCCCACTTGACCGCAATGCCGTTGATCGCCTTGTTGCGTGGCAGTTGCGCGTAGGAAATCATTCGCGGCAAATCGCCCAACACGCCTTTTTTGATCGTGCCGGCGACCCGCCAGGACGCAAAACCGCCAACGCCTAGCGCCAACAGGCACGGCCAGAGCAAGCTGACGGGATTGAAATTGCCACCGCCGGAATAGAACGCGTAGCCGCTACCGGCAAGCAGGCAAACGCCTCCTGAAAGCACACCGTTGCGGGCGATAGCTCTACGCAAATTGAATGCCATTGTCACTCCCTGTTTGGGCGGCTTTTTTTGGCTGCCGCATTTTATTGCCGTGCAGCGACAACGGGGTCAACAGCACAAGCATTTTCAATTCTATGTTGTTCCGAGGCGAAGCGGCGGTTCGCGTATTTTCTGCCAATCTTCGCAGCGCAGCGGCAATCAATCCTGCCGCTTGTAGGCGGCGGATGACAACGCATCAGGCGGATGGCTGATGGGGTGACGCGCGGCACGCAGGGAAAATGCAGCTTGTTTGCGCCGATATCGGTGCATGGCACCAAACATTGCTCAACCATCGCTGGAGAAACTTATGATTACCTGTAAACCTGCACACACCGAACTCAGGTCGTCGCGGCCATTCGCCGTTTTCGCCGCCGCCGCAGCCATCACCATACTTACCGCTTCAGGCTGTGCGTCAACCGGTGACATGCCTCGCGAACAGATGGCAGTGGCACGTGCCGCGGTTGATCGCTCTGCCGGCCCGGCGGGCGCAGATGCGCCAGTCGAAGTGGCAGAGGCACGCAGCAAGCTGGATAGAGCCACCGCGGCGGTCGCGCGCAAAGATTTCGACGCTGCCCGCAGACTCGCCGAACAAGCGGAGGCAGACGCCAATCTTGCCGAAGCCAAATCACACTCTGTCCGTGCAGCCCGTGCGCTACAGGAAGTGCGCGAAGGCATCCGCCAATTGCGCGATGAAATGGCGCGCGGCTAGTTTGAAGTCCACGACTGCACCACAACCTCATTCGACCATCAAAAGAAGGTATTCATCATGAATAACAAACCACGCCTGACTATTTTGGCCACCACCCTGGCGGTTGCGCTTATCGCCGCCGGTTGCGCAAGTGTCTCGACGCCACCGCCCGCACTTGTGGAAGCGCGCAGTGCCGTCAGTAACGCGTCCTCCAATCCCAATGTGTTGGCCAATGCCCCGCTGGAATTGAAGAAAGCCAATGACGCGCTGGTGCGTGCCGATCAAGCGTTGGTCAAGGGCGACGATCCGGAAGTCGGGCATAACGCATACCTCGCTACTCAGCGCGCACGCACTGCCGTTGCGGTCGGCGACGCCAAAGCCGCCGAAGATCAGATCAAAAGTGCACAGGTGGAACGTGAGCGGGCTCGCGCCGACGCACGCGAACGTGAAGCCAGACGTGCCACTGCATCGGCTGCCGTTGCCCGCTCCGATGCGCGTGACGCACGCGCCGACGCAGACATTCAGCGCGCACAAAATGCCGCTGCCCAACAGCAAGCCGCTGCAGCGACCGACCAGGCGGCAAGCGCGCAAGCACAAGCGGCTTCGGCCGAGGCAAGAGCCGCCAGTCTGGAGCGCCAGCTCGCGGCGCTGGAAGCATTGAAGACGGATCGAGGCATGGTGATCACGCTCGGCGATGTGCTGTTTGAATTCAACCGCGCAGAAGTCAAAACGAGCGCGCAATCGCGGATGGCTCAGTTGGCGAATTTTCTGAAGCAGTATCCGGATCGCGGCGTTTCGATTGAGGGTCACACCGACAATATCGGCAGCGCTGCCTATAACAGCGAATTATCGCAGCGCCGCGCCGACGCCATCAAGAACCAGCTGGTCATTCTTGGTATCGCGCCGGAGCGCATCTCCACGGTTGGCTACGGAAAAGATTTCCCGGTTGCCGCCAACGACACCGACACCAATCGCGCTATTAACCGCCGCGTCGAGGTCGTTATCTCGGAGCCGGGGCAGACAGTACGTTCGCGCAGATAGTGTTTTCAGTACAGGCGAGCCGGCAGGTGTCGACTCGCTGCCCAACGCCAGCCCGGCATGCAACCGTGGTCGTGAGCGGCAAAATAGCTTGGTGAAAAGTTATTCTGCCGGTGTAACTCAACCGTCACTATTGGAAAAGGAAAACTATGCCTACCTGCGATTCGTGCGGCAACGACTACGACAAGTTCTTTCAGGTGATTACTCAGGGCAGAACATTCACCTTTGACAGCCTCGAATGCGCAATCCATAAGCTCGCTCCCACATGTGCTCAATGCGGCATTCGCATCGTCGGACATGGCCTGGAAAGCGGTGAGCAGATGTTCTGCTGCGACCACTGCGCCACCAAATCTGGCGTAACCAATCTGCGCGACCGCGCATGACATCGATCTAATCTTGAGGAGCACAACATGGCCAAGCACGAGAAGAATTTCAATCCGCAACAGCAGCACACGAAACCGCCTCGCGTAGACGAGGTCGCTAAACAGAAGCAGGAAGCCGAACAACAGGAAGTGCTGGGCAGGCACAAGAATGATAGCCAGAACGACCACGCAGGCAATACGCGTCAGCGCGGCACACCCAGCAGCCAAGCATGAGGTAAAAACGCAGAACGCCTATTGACGAGCGTCTTCAGGCGATTTGGTAGGTTGGCGTTCAACATGTCGGTGCGGCGGTCAGGTTGAATAGTAACTTGGCGGGGCTGAGCCAGCCAAGGCGTTTTCTAGGCCGTTGATTGAGTTCGTTGGCAATCCAGTTGAGTTTTGCTTGGGTGATGTT
>JANMZU010000055.1:0-6512 GCA_031383585.1 Betaproteobacteria bacterium | reverse complement strand
CGTCAACAAGTTTGTCGACATGCACGATATCGGCGACATCCTCGTCCATTCCGGCTTCGCCGATCCGGTGATGGACCAGGAAATAATCACCCTGACCTATGCAGAACTAAAACCAGTGCTGCAGGAACTCAAAGGCATCGGCGCACATAACGTGCAGGACGGCCGCAGCACCGGGCTGATGGGGCGCACTCGCTGGCAGCGCATGGTGGCGGCCTACGAAGCGTTTCGCAAAAACGAACGCCTGCCTGCGACGTATGAAGTGGTTTATGGACACGCGTGGAAACCCGAGTTCATGAAACGCAAAACCATCGACGGGCAGCAGACGATCGATATCAATGAGTTCAAACGCATGATCGGAAAATCGTGAGGAATTTCTTTATCACCGGCACAGATACGGATGTCGGCAAGACTTTCGTGACCTGCGCCTTGCTGCAGGCCTTCGCGATGCGCGGATTATTGGCCACGCCGATGAAGCCGATCGCAGCAGGAACGATAAATGTCAATGGCGTGCAAATGAACACAGATGTGGTGGCATTGCGTGAAGCCTCAGCGACCAAAGCTTTGCTTGCCGACATCAGTCCCTACTGTTTCAGTGAGCCCATCGCGCCGCATCTGGCGGCGATACATGAACGTGTCGAAATAGATATGGAGGTCATACGTGCCGCATTTCTTCGGCTCAGCCTCGAAGCCGACACGGTGCTTGTCGAGGGTGCAGGTGGATTTCTGGTGCCGCTGTCCGCAACTCAGTCGATGGCAGAAATTCCAAGTGCGCTTTCCCTTGACGTGATACTGGTCGTCAGCATGCGTCTCGGTGTCCTGAACCATGCCTTGCTGACAGTTGAGGCGATTCAGGCACGCGGTTTGAATCTCGCTGGTTGGGTCGCCAATATTCCGATCGCTGGCGACACGATGATGTTTTTGGATGAGAACATTTCGACACTTTCGCGCATGATCGCGGCCCCGCTGCTTGGTATCGTGCCGCATGACGATCAATACGATGGCGCGCACGCATGTGCGCAACGTGTCGCGCAGTTACTGAATATCGAACCACTGCTGCATGAATGAAAGGAATTCAATGAATGTTCTCCCATTAAAGAAGACAATCGCAGGTTTGGCGACAGCCTTCACCGTATTTTTCTCGGCAACGCCCGTTTTTGCGCAATCAAACGTGACCGCCATTGCGGCACCGGTGGTTTCGGAATCCTGGATCAAGACCACGATTCCCGGTGGCGCCGTGTCGGCAGCGTACATGCAGATCAAGTCCGCAACGCCCTCCAAACTAATCAAGGCCGAATCGCCGGCTGCCGGCTTGGTTGAAATTCACGACATGAAAATGAACGCTGGTGTGATGGAAATGAAAGCTCTGGACGCGATTGATGTTCCCGCAAACAAGGCCGTCATATTGAAGCCGGGCGGCATGCACGTGATGCTCATGAATGTGAAAAAGCCGATCAACAAGGGCGACAAGATACCGATGACGCTGACCTTCGAAGGCGCGAACAAGAAGACTGTATTGGTCACGCTCGAGCTGGTTGCGAGGGAAAACGTGGCTGCCGGTCGCTGATAGTGAATGTATTGCTCGATCTGGATGGAACGTTGACGGATCCAGCGTTAGGCATCACCAGCTGTATAACTTATGCGTTGACCCGTCTTGGCATCGCTGCACCGCCATCGCATACACTGCATTTCGCCATCGGGCCGCCATTGCGGGGCTCCTTCGCAACCCTGCTGGCGACCGATGACGCGCAGCTTATCGAGCGCGCGATGGTTTTGTATCGGCAGCGCTTTGCCGACACGGGTCTATTCGAAAACGCGCTGTACGACGGCGTGCCCGAAACGCTCGCTGCGTTGAAAGCGCAGAACCATCGCTTGATACTTGCCACGGCCAAGCCCCATGTTTATGCGCGTCGCATCCTCGACCATTTCGGCATACTTGCGCCCTTCGATGCAATTTACGGCAGCGAGCTCGATGGCACGCGCCAGCATAAGGGTGACTTGCTCGCATATTTGATTGCGTGCGAAAACATCGACCCATCAACCGCCGTGATGGTGGGCGACCGACACCACGACATCGACGCGGCACACGCCAACGGTTGCCTGGCCATCGGTGTAACTTATGGCTACGGCACCGCCCAAGAACTGTCGCACGCCAATCTGCTTTGCGCCTCTCCACTCACTATCGTCGATGCCGTTGCAAAAACCCGCGCATAGATAGTTGCTCGGCCACACAAGCCGAAATGGTGCATTGGGTTGTTTTTGGCACTAAAACCGTGCGAATCGAACAATATTAGTGCCGGTGTGGTGCGTGTCGCCATGCGACGCACGCTGAATATCAGAATGGCATGCAACTTGCGAATAGACCCGCGACCAAACCAACCGGGTACGCGCATGTCCATATTCAGCAATGATCCATTCAATTCCGCAACCACCTTTCGTGGTTGTGATTGTGGGCGCCACACTTCGCAAACAGAGCATGACGCGCTCGCCACCACGGGCAGCGAGGAAAGCCTGCTCGAGCGCTCCATCCAGGGCGGCATCCTGTCGGCACTGTTTCCAGACGACATCCAGCGCCGCCAATTCCTCAAGAGCGTAGGCGCCACAACCGCGTACGCTGCCGTTGCGAGCCTGTTTCCATTAAGTGCATTGAATGCAATGGCACAGGACAAAGCGCCGTTGGAAAAGAAGGACCTGAAGATCGGCTTTATCCCAATCACCTGCGCTACACCTTTGATCATGGCCCATCCGCTGGGGTTTTATGAGAAGCAGGGGCTCAACGTATCGGTGGTCAAGACCGCAGGTTGGGCGCTGATTCGCGACAAGGTCATCAACAAGGAATACGACGCCTCGCACATGCTGGCACCGATGCCATTGGCGATATCACTGGGTGTGGGCGCCAACGCCTTGCCGATGAATGTTGCCACCATCCAGAACATCAATGGGCAAGCGATTACGCTGGCCATGAAGCACAAGGACAAACGCGACCCCAAGCTTTGGAAGGGCATGATCTTCGCCGTGCCCTTTGAATATTCGATGCACAATTTCCTGTTGCGCTATTACGTCGCCGAGCATGGACTCGACCCAGACAAGGACATCCAGATTCGTGTCACACCGCCGCCGGAGATGGTCGCCAACTTGCGCGCCGGCAACATCGATGGATTTCTCGGCCCCGATCCTTTCAATCAGCGTGCAGTATTCGACGAGATTGGATTCATTCACATCCTCACAAAAGAAATCTGGGATGGTCACCCCTGTTGCTCGTTTGGCGTGCGCAGCGAGTGGGTGAAAGAGAATCCAAACACGTTCGCTGCATTGTTCCGCGCGATCCTCAATTCAGCGCAGATGGCGATGAACCCGGCCAACCGCACCACAATTGCGAACGCGATCGCCCCGGCCGCGTATCTCAATCAACCGGTCACGGTCATTGAGCAGGTGCTGACCGGCAAATACGCCGACGGACTCGGCAGCATCAAAACCGTTGGTGACCGTATCGATTTTGATCCCGTGCCGTGGAGCGCGATGGGCGTGTGGATCCTCACCCAAATGAAGCGCTGGGGCTATCTTAAGGGCGATGTGAAGTACAAGGACATCGTCGACAAAGTCTATCTGCTCACCGACGCCAAAAAGCGTATGAAAGAAGCAGGCATTCCGGTGCCGGAAAAGCAGGCAAAGAAAATCATTGTGATGGGCAAAGCATTCGACGAGAACAAGCCAGAGGCCTACGTCGACAGTTTCAAAATCAAGAAACTTGCCTGATCGATTATGAAATCGTTACCAGCTAAAGCTGCAATGCTGAGCCTGGCATTGCTTGGGGTGTTCCTGCTTGTCTGGCACGCCGCCACATTGCCAAAAGCGAGCGCGCAGCCGGCTGACAGTGAATACGCCAAACTCATGGGCAGCGGTGCCGCGAAAACAACCGGGCTACCCACGCCCATGCAGATTGGCGAAACGTTGTGGACGCAGTTACGTAACCCGTTTTACGACAACGGACCCAACGACAAAGGCATCGGCATCCAGATCGCTCACTCGCTGGCTCGTGTGCTCTCGGGCTTCCTGCTGGCCGCGTTGGTGGCAATCCCGGTGGGTTTCTTTATCGGCATGTCGCCGTTGATTTACCGCGCGCTCAATCCCTTCATTCAAATTCTGAAACCGATTTCGCCGCTGGCGTGGATGCCACTAGCGCTCTACACCATCAAGGATTCGGCGACCTCGTCGATCTTCGTAATTTTCATCTGCTCAATCTGGCCGATGCTCATCAACACCGCACACAGTGTGGCCAGCGTCCGGCGCGATTGGCTGAACGTCGCCAAGACGCTTGAAGTGGGCGTTTTGCGAAAGGCCTTCTTTGTTGTGCTGCCCGCCGCAGCTCCGACCATCCTCACTGGCATGCGCATCTCCATGGGCATCGCCTGGTTGGTCATCGTTGCCGCAGAAATGCTGGTGGGCGGTACTGGCATCGGCTATTTCGTCTGGAACGAGTGGAACAATCTCTCGCTCACGAATGTGATTTTCGCAATCCTCATGATCGGCGTGGTGGGCATGCTGCTCGACCTGGCATTCGGCGTGTTGCAGCGAGCCGTGACATACGTGGAATAGCCGTGAGCTCACAATCCTTCCTGCAAATCCGCCAGCTCGCCAAATCGTATTCCGATGCGCCCGGCACCAAACCGGTATTCCATGCCGTCAACGTCGACATCGAAAAGGGCGAGTTTGTCTGCATCATCGGCCACTCAGGCTGCGGCAAGACCACCATTCTCAATATTCTTGCCGGGCTCGACGAGGCCAGTGCCGGTACGGTGGTGATGGCGGGGCGTGAAGTCGCCGGGCCCAGCCTCGACCGCGGTGTGGTCTTTCAGAGCCATGCACTCATGCCCTGGCTGTCGGTGCAAAGCAACATCGCCTTCGCGGTCAAATCCCGCTGGCCGGATTGGGATCGACAGAAAATCAATGCCCACTGCCAGAAGTACATCGATCTCGTGCGCCTTACGGGTAACGAGCAAAAGAAGCCATCGCAACTCTCCGGGGGGATGAAGCAGCGTGTCGGGATCGCGCGTGCCTTCGCGATCGAACCCAAGATGCTGCTGCTCGACGAACCCTTCGGTGCGCTCGATGCGCTGACGCGCGGCACCATTCAGGATGAACTGCTGTCGATTTGTGCTGAGACGCACCAGACCGTTTTCATGATCACCCACGATGTCGACGAAGCCATCCTGCTAGCCGACAAGATCATGCTGATGTCCAATGGACCCGAAGCGCGCATCGCCGAGATCGTCGTCAATACACTGCCGAAAACGCGTACCCGCGCAGACATCCACCACCATCCGCAGTTCTACAAGATCCGCAATCATCTGGTCGACTTTTTGGTCAACCGCTCAAAGCTCGTGCAGCAGCAGGCGGTGAGCGATGCCAGTGGTCTTCAGTTCCCGCCGCTTGTCATGCCCGGGCTCGCCGATGATCACTCGGGATCAGAAGAGCATCGGGCACCTGCACTGCGGCAAGTCAACTAACCCGTTCAACAAGGAGAAAACATGAATCGCTCAGACGTTACCGAAATGATCCTCTCTGCCAAACGCAAGAAGGGCCTGAAGTGGGCTGATATCGCAAAAAAAATCGGTCATAGCAAAGAGTGGGTCACCGCAGCCATGCTTGGGCAGATGACTCTGACAAAAATCGAAGCCGAGAAGGCAGGCAAGCTTTTCGGGCTCGACAAGGAAGCGGTACTGATCCTGCAGGAAGTGCCATACAAAGGCTCCTTGCCGACCGTAGTGCCAACCGATCCGCTGATCTACCGCTGGTATGAAATCGTCAGCGTTTATGGCAGCACCATCAAGGAATTGATCCACGAAGAATTCGGCGACGGCATTATGAGCGCGATCGATTTCTCTATGGACATCGAGCGCCAGCCCGATCCCAAGGGTGACCGCGTGAAGGTGGTGTTGTCAGGCAAATTCCTGCCGTACAAGACGTATTGATCAATGCAGCACTAATTCATTTCACAATCAGCGTAAGCTGGCTACTCCACTAAAAGACCGAGAGGAACACCATGGATCGTCGTAAATTCCTAAGCCGCGCTGCCGTCGCAGGGGGCACGCTTTCCGCCGCTGCTGCAACACAGGCGATTGCCCAGGCGCCTGCGCTACCGAACATCAAATGGCGCTGTGCGTCGAGTTTCCCCAAGAGTCTGGACACAATTTACGGTGGCGCGGAAGTGCTGTCGAAGCGCTTGAGCGCAATTACTGGCGGCAAGTTCCAGATTCAGGTTTTCGCTGCGGGCGAGATCGTCCCCGCGTTTAGCACCATGGACGCGGTGCAAAACGGCACCGTCGAATGCACCCATACGGCCAGTTATTATTTCGTCGGCAAGAACAAAGCTTTTGCCTTTGATACCACGCTGCCCTTTGGTCTGAACCAGCGCCAGCAGAACGCCTGGATTTATTACGGCGGTGGTCTGGCACTGGTGCGCGATTTCTTCAAGGACTACAACATCATCTCCTTCCCAGGCGGTAATACCGGTG
>JANMZU010000711.1:0-9548 GCA_031383585.1 Betaproteobacteria bacterium | reverse complement strand
AAACGCAGCAGGATTGGTCGAGCAATCCACGTTGGCGGCAGCCACGTTGGTGATACCGTTAACCGCAATTTCGCAACTTGCCGTGCCGGTGTTCATCGTGCCGGCTGAAACGCTGATGGTTGAGGGTGCGGTTAATGTCACGGTAGCTGAGCAGCCGGTTCCGGTGACTGTTGCCGTCGCACCGGTGGTCAAACGCAAACCGGATGGGAGGGTATCCACAAACGCAACCCCGCTCTGCGCTGGATTGCCGGTCGCATTCGTCAGCCGGAAATTGAGAGGCGTGCTGGCGCCAGCGGGGATCGCGCCTGCACCAAACGCCTTGGTCAAGGTTGGGGTCGGTGGTGGGGTAACTATCAGGCACTGGTTGGTCACCCCATTGCTTGCGTTGGTCAATCCACTTATCGAGGTTAGGCCGTTAGTAAATGCCGCAGGGTTGGTTGAGCAATCGATGTTGGCGGCAGCTACGTTTGTGACTCCATTCACCGCGATTTCGCAAAATGGTGTTCCCGTGGTCATGGTACCGGCGGAAACGGCAATCGTTGAAGGTGCCGTTAAAGCAACCGTTGCCGAACATCCCGGTCCGATGACTGTCGCTGTTGCGCCCGTAGTCAAGCGCAAACCGGCAGGCAGAGTATCCACGAAGGCGATACCGGTCTGCACTGGATTGCCCGCAGAGTTTGTGAGGCGGAAAACAAGTGGTGTGGTGCCACCGGCGGCAATAGAAGCAGCGGCGAAATTCTTGCTCAGTGTTGACAGAGTTACAGAGCCAACTGCAACTCTAACTGTGTTGGTCGTGGAGGCCTGTGTCACTACGCCAATCTGTTGGGAACTGCTCCCGGTGTTGGCGATGATGGAACCAGGTGGCGCCACGGCAGCACTGGCCACAGACGCTGAAATCAGCGCCGACCAGAATACGGCGCGCCTAATCAGCGAAAAAACAGTTCGGCTGATCGCGTTTTGCTCTGATGATAGATGATGCAGATTGGTCATTCTCAGACTTTAACTTGCTCAGGCTGCTTGCTATGTGAAAAAACACACTCTGTTCAACAATCTGACAATTATTCACAATTCGTGAACCACAAGTGCAAACGGGAGGGTTTCCCCTCCCGTTTAACGTCTCGCCAACGGACCAATAGGAACTTCGGCTCGACGGTGAAATTACATGTCGTTAATCTTCACGCAAAACTGAAGTGTGAAGACCCCTGTCGGGACCAATGGCGTGGTCGACAGTGGTGTCGATGCCGCACTAATCGTGCCGGTATATCCGGTAATGTAAGACGCAGCACTTAGCAGCGCTATCGGCCCGGTCACGGTTGGTGCTCCGCAGCCAAGTTCCAGCTTGGTGTTGCCCGGCACCACGTCTGCAAGGTTGATGTTCGAAATGTTTGCTGCAGTCGTATTCGAACCAACAATCAAGTAAGCGATGCACTTGCCGGGGATAGTGTTGACAGACGCTGCTATTGGCGTGTTAATCCATGCGGCGTTTGGTGCACTTCCCGTAAGGGTAACGCCAGGCGTGGATGAGCATGAGCCTGTACCGAGGGGCAGTTGTTGATACTTATCCAACTTCAATCCGTCGGTCAGTGTGGTCTGATCGCTGGCAGATGCGGTCAAAGTGGTGAAATAAGTAGCTGTGATCTGCGTTGTATTGACCGGGCTACCGGCCATCGCAGGCGCATTCACTCGGACAAATATGGTTTGCGAAGCATTTGGGAGCACGTTGAACGTCGTGGTACCAAATGCGATCGGCGTATCGGTACCGATATCGAGTACCCCGTTATTATTGGTATCGACATAGGCAGTCGAACTCCATGTGTACGTTGGCGTCTGACTATCCGTCAAGAAAGCCGCTGTCGGGAACGTAATCGCTTCCGAAACGTTGCCGTTATTGGTGAGCGCATGTGTATACGTCACCGCTCCACCGGGCACAGTGCTTTGAGCGCCGTTGGGTGTGATAGTCACATTGTGTACGTTTTGGATGGTTATCTGATCGCGCTTGGTGTCGAATACGGTTGCGTCAGACTGCTGGGTCGCCCTGAATTCAATAACATAGGCTCCTGGCGCAGCGTAGGTAGAGCCCGCACCGCCGCCGGTACTGGTTGCCGGCACGACAACTTCAGCACAAATCAGTATGTTTCCGCCTGCCGCGACTGGCGCCGCGCCGGTCGACGTAATGGCTGCACCCGTGGTCGTCGCGCAAAGTCCGCCACCACCGTCAAGTTTGAACGAAACAGTCCAACCTGTAGGCGGGTTCGATACGCCCCCCGGGACACTGGCATACAACGAGGACAAGTTGTAGATCTGCGCTATTGTGCTGGTGTTATTGACGTAGAGGCGGAAGCGAGTCGTAGTCGTCGCACCAGTTGAGGGCGTAACGGAATTGGTTGTAATTACCGTCGCAGTTCCCGCACCAAGACCTTCCGCTGCTGTTGCGGTTGCGACTGATACGTTATTGGTAAGGTCGACCGTGTTGGCAGAGATTGTCGTCAGCGTATTAGGGACCGTGTCGGTACCCAAACCAGCGCTATTGAAGAATGATGCCGCACTCACCCTGACCGAGTAACCAGCGCCGCCGTTGTTACCTGGCGTGGCGCCTGCCGGGATAGTCGCTGTAATCACGATCGAGTAGCCGCAACGCAGCCCTGAAGCGCTGATGATGTATGGCGCAGCACAGGTGCCACCACTTGGGACAGGAATCAGACCCGTGTCAGGTGTCGAGTTGCCGTTACTATCAAGCAACGTCGTGGTGCCACTTGCCGACAAAATTTGAAAAGTGGTATTTGCCGGGAATGTACATTGCGCAGGCGCAGTGTTGCCAGGGCTACAGGCAGAACCGTTTAGCGGGGTATTGAGGGTGATGTCAAAACTATCAGGAGAGTTACCCGTATTCCAGATGTAGTCTGTCCACGTAATGGTCGTACCGGGCGCTGCGCTAGCGATGTTTACTGGCTCGGCATCGGTCAGACCGGCAAGGGTGGCGGAACCGTTTGCCGACACCGATGCTGTTTGTAGAACTGAGTAAAGAACACTATTGGTGTTAGTCGAAGGCACGTTTGTTGTCGTCGGGCCCGCGCCGAAGGTGTAGGAATACTGGTAAGTCGCCGTGTTGGTTGTCACAGCCTGGTTGGTTGGCACCGTAACCGCCAAACCTGAAGCTATCGTGACCTGAAAGTAAATGTTGCCGGAGGTAGAGCCTGGCACCGTGGAGACAGTAGCCACCACCGAGCCGCTGATAGCGGTAACCGGTGCTTGGTATGCCACCCCAGCTGGATCGCCAGCCGCTACATCCGTCAGTGCAGTTGCACCACTGCCGCTCCAACGTCCGGAACCTGGCACGTACAACCAGCCAGAAGGGAGCGCGTCTGTAATCAACAAATTGTCACCAGCGACTGTTCCGCTGTTGGTGTATTCCAATATCACAAAGAGTGGCCCAGCATTTGGGCTCGCGCCAGACGGAACAGGCGTGTAGCCGGGTGGGGCAACACTTGAAAGCTTCTTTTGAACGGTAACCGACGCTGCTGCGATAGTGGTTGTATCGGTACGCGACGCGGTGTTGGTACCGGTGTCAGTCACAGACACGGTAATCGTACCGGCAGCACCGATCGCCGCGGAGACTGGCGTTGTACCGCAAACGACATAGTAGAAAGACGAATTAGATGCTAGCGCACCACTAGACGTGATCGCTGTGCCGTTGTCCGGCGAGCCATTTTGGTCCGCGTCCAGGTAGTAGACGATGCCGGTGTGGGTAAATGCGCCACCAGTCGTCGCAGCATTGAGCGCGTACGTATCGACACCGTTACCGGTATTGGTAATCGTATGCGGATAGCAAACCTGCTGATTTGCCGAGGCCGACTTTGCGCCAGTCTGCGTCAACGTAAATGATTTTACTTGCGCAACCGTGGTCTGAACCGTGTTTGACGATGAAACACGCGACGTTCCAAGATTGTCGTTATAGGTCGCTGAGGCCTGGTTGCCGATGACGGCGTTTGCCGGCGCCAGCGCAGCATGCGCACTCGGAGCTTGAAGCACAAATGCACACAGTGCCAAGAAAATTAACAGGGCAAGTGTTCGCAAATTCGTCTGCCGCATTACAGTGTTGAGGTTCATAGAGTTGCTCCGAGGGTAGTGGCCATAGTTAACTGATAAAAATTAAACTGTTTTTGCAAAATCACCCACCATTAAATGGGCACGTGCTTCCGCTTTTTTTGAGTACTGAATCTGAACTAAATTATGGGTTATTGTTATTTGACTGCAGGGGTTGGCGCAACCGGGCTATCGCCGACTTTGAATCGCGCAGAAAAAGCCAGCGGCTTATCGGGTGCGAGTTCGCCGGGATACCAGCGGATATAACGATATTCACTAAGTGGTACGGGTGTTTCCACTTCAACACCATTAGCTTGTTTCACTTTGCGCTTGAGTGGCATGGCCGAAAAAGTTTTGCCGTCGGTGCTCGCCTTCGCAGCTGCAGGCTTGATACTGGCCATCACGAGTTCGGTATTAGGTGGCACAGGCAAAGTTGCTTCCACATTTTTCAGCGCGGCTTTGGTAGTGTTCGTATAAGTGGCAACATCCTCAAGTACTTCACCTGGCTTGGCGGTTGCGGCAGCTTCCATCACTTCGCGCCCCTTGTCCTGCACTACCTTTGAACGTACCAATTTGATTTGCAGAGGTTCCGTCACCGCTTTTTGAGCGTACGCGCCCGCCGCGAAAAGCAGGTAAACCGCCCCGGCGACGATTAAAATAAGTTGATTCGTTTTTAGTTGCATTTTTGCGATCCTGTATCCAAGCGATTTGCGTGTTGGGCACTCGGCACACTGACTTGATGCCAAAAACCTTAGTCGGAGCTGCCAAAGGCCCTGCTAATATTGGTGAGATTATCATCGCTCCTTGGCGCTAAATGTGTGAATAAAGTCACGCAGACACAAAGATTCACACTTTATTATTGGAACTTTGACACTCACCACGGTAATTTAACAAATAATTAACAAAGACTTACGGCGGAAGGTTCAGATTCGTTCGCAGAATACCACACGAAGAATTTGATTCGAAATCGATAATGGTATCGATTGCCAGTACTGATTCGTCACTTAAGCAATTCGGACCACACTGCTTTGCCCCCACTTGCCCTATTTATTTCCACGAGAAGGCTGGCATGCTGTGCGATTTCGCCCTGATCGGCCTGAATCACCCTCAACACTGACGGCCGCGCGGTCGGCACCTGGCCAATTTTCTCAGGCCCAACGCCTACTTCGAGGCCAATGGCAAGGCTGTCTTGCCCACGCGTCATCGCAATGTAAACATCCGACAGTAATTCCGCATCCAGCAGAGCGCCGTGAACAGTGCGGGCACTGTTGTCGACGTCATACCGGTCGCACAATGCATCGAGGTTATTGCGTTTGCCAGGATGAATATCCCGCGCCATCGCCAGTGTGTCAATGATGGCGCACTTGCTGGTCACTGGGGGCTGCTTGATGCGCCTCAGCTCGGAATTGAGGAAGCCGACGTCGAATGGTGCGTTATGGATGATGAGCTCTGCACCATCGATGTAGCGAAGAAACGCGTCAGCAATTTCGGCGAATTTCGGCTCATGTTCCAAATCGGCCAGCGTAATGCCATGCACGGCGGTCGCGCCCGAATCAATTTCCCGTTCCGGATGAATGCGCTTGTAGAAGTTGTTTTTCGTTAGCCGGCGATTCACCATTTCAACACAGGCAATTTTGATGATGCGATGCCCCAACGCAGGATCAAGGCCAGTGGTCTCCGTATCCAGCACAACTTGTCGGCTCATTTGGACTCCCGCATCGCGCCCGCCAATACCTGCTCGACGCCGCGATTGGCCAACTGGTCGGCCCGCTCGTTTTCGGGATGTCCGGCGTGGCCGCGCACCCATCGCCACTCGACTTTGTGTCCAGCGGCGAGTTGATCAAGCTCCTGCCACAGATCAGCATTCTTGACCGGCTTCTTGTCTGACGTCCTCCAGCCATTGCGTTTCCAGCCGTGGATCCATTCGCTGATGCCCTTCTGGACATAGGTGGAATCGGTAAAGACAATCGCATCGCACGGCCTGGAAAGCGTGCGCAGCGCCTCAATCACGGCCGTCATCTCCATGCGGTTATTGGTGGTATTGGCAGTGCCGCCAAAAATTTCCTTTTCTCGTTCGCCAAAACGCAGAATCGCACCCCACCCGCCTACACCTGGGTTTCCTTTGCAGGCCCCGTCAGTATAAATTTCTACCATGTTTATTTCACCACGCGTAGATGCCCGGCGCTGGCCGCTCTGCGCACAGCATCTGGCAGAGGCGAGGCTTTATGCGACTGTTTATGCGTTTGTTCATATCTTGCTGCAGCCGCAAACTTTCGCTCTTTCAACTTCTGATCACTCCAGGCAGGTGAAATCAACCGCATCCCTTGCACGCGTTTGATCGCTTCGAGCATGTACACGCCTCCAGCCACGCCCCACCAACGATCACCAGTTGGCTCCATAAAGCCGAAGCGACGCTGCCATTTTTCGGTATCGCACGGTGGTATGTAACAAGCCAAACGACCAGATGCCGGCTCGAAACCAAGCAGTTGCAACCAGTCCTTTATCCGTATTAACGTGACAAATTGCCCCTGCCACGGAAATCCTTTTGTGCTCCAGAGTTTTCGTGTGCCAAACATGCTCCAGGGATTGAATCCGATTACAAGTACCCGCCCCTCAGGCCTCAGGACCCGATCAATTTCGCGCAAGACCTCGTGGGGATTCTCGCTGAAGTCCAGAACATGCGGCATTACACAAAGATCAATGCTGTGGGCGTCGAACGGCAGCTCGTGGAAGTGCGCCTGTACATGGTTCAGCTGGGTGCTCGACTCTGGCGATACTGTCACGCGATGGACAATGCGCGATTCGCGCAGCAAATCGAATTGTGGCAAACCAAGCTGGATTGCGTGAAACCCGAAAATATCCGGGGCGACCGCATCCAGCCAAGCCTGTTCGCGGGCGAGCACGTACTCGCCCAAGGGCGACTCGAACCAGTCATGTAAACTTCGATGAATCATCGCAACATTTTAGCGGATTCTGCTTGAAATCATCTGTCGCAATCAGCGTTCATCCAGTTCCAGCGTTCAACGACAACTACCTTTGGGTTATCCACGATGGGCGCCATGCGGCCGTCGTCGATCCGGGCGACGCGACTCCAGTCATTGAATACCTGAACGCCACCGGCCTTGAACTCACGGCGATCATTTGCACCCACCACCATGCCGATCACGTCGGCGGCGTTGACCATCTGCTGGATTTTCTGAGGCTCCGCGGAAAAATACCAGTCTATGGGCCCGCCAGTGAGCGCATCCCGTCACGAACGCAGGCCCTGGTTGAAGGTGACTACATCATCGTCCCGCAGCTCGATCTCACCTTCACGGTCATCGATTTACCGGGCCATACTGCTGGGCACATTGCGTATTTTGGGAACGGCCTGTTGTTTTGCGGCGATACGCTTTTCGCCTGTGGTTGCGGGAGATTGTTTGAAGGTACGGCGGCGCAAATGACGGCATCGCTGGCGAAGTTGAAGCGCCTGCCACCTGAGACAAAGGTTTACTGTGCGCATGAATACACAATGGCCAATATCAAGTTCGCCGAGGCCGTTGAGCCGGACAATGGTGACCTGAAATTGCGCAAAGCGTTCTGTGCCGCCAAGCGTCACCGCAATTTGCCGACCATCCCCTCCACCATTCACCTTGAACTCGCCACCAATCCATTCCTACGCTGGGACCAGCCCGCAGTGCAAACCGCTGCAGCCCGGCGTCTCGGGCGAGACATTGGCTCAGACCCGCAACCTGCACTGGTATTCGGCGCGATCCGCGAATGGAAAAACAACTTCTGACTATGACCATACAATTGAGCATCCGCCCCGCAACCGAATCTGACGCCACGACAATTCTGGACCTTATCCGCCAGCTATCGGTTTATGAAAAACTTGAGCACTTGGTCACCGGCAATGAAGCCATGTTGCGCAACGCGTTGTTTGGTCCCAAGCCGTCGTGCGAATGCGTGA
This sequence comes from Betaproteobacteria bacterium, assembly GCA_031383585.1. Classification (GTDB taxonomy): domain Bacteria; phylum Pseudomonadota; class Gammaproteobacteria; order Burkholderiales; family Usitatibacteraceae; genus UKL13-2. The sequence continues at coordinate 1,516 of JANMZU010000711.1, read as the reverse complement.
TCGCACGCGAAGGCGAGGAACCCATCGGCTTCGCGCTGTACTTCACGACCTTTTCAACGTTTCTTTGTAAACCAGGTCTCTACCTTGAAGACCTGTTCGTGATCCCCAACGCACGGGGTCACGGCCACGGCAAGGCGCTGCTGAGATATCTGGCCGGCCTTGCCCGCGAGCGGGACTGTGGTCGCTTTGAATGGCGCGTCCTTGACTGGAATACGCCTTCCATTGAGTTTTACAAATCGCTGGGTGCCGCCATCATGCCCGAGTGGCATCTGGTGCGAATGACTGATGGCGAGTTCGCTGCCTTGGCTGACCAGCAAAAGTGCTGAAACACGAGTACTGGCGCGCATCTCAGAGCATTTTCTCCGTCGAAAACCACAGCGACGATTCGCAGTGCCCTGGCTAGTCCGGCGTCATTGGCGTGCGATTGTCCATCACGTCGCCAGACAAATGCTGACTTTTTTCCTCACTGCTAAAATGCGCGATTGTTTTTTTGAAAAGTTTTTATGACCGCGTCTCTTGAATCCACCTTCAAACGCCTGATTCCTGCAGTCGACTTTTGCTCGCTTCGCTTTGTCGAGGAATCGACCGAAATGTTGTCGGTCCGACAGGACATTGCCGAACCGCCTAAAACCTGCGTCGACCGGGGCGCAATGATCACCGTAATCGACAAGGGTGGCTACGGCTACGCCGCCACCAGCGATTTGTCTGAATCGGGTCTGCGCGCAGCCATCGGGCGTGCCCACGACTGGGCAAAGCTTACCGCTGGGCGCAGCGTTGCCGACTATTCAGCATTCACCATGCCCACGCCGTCCGGCCGTTACCGCACCGCAATGCGTCAACACGCGCCCGTCTCAAAGGGTGAAAAATTCGATATGCTCAAAGCCGAATCGGCTGCCTGCAAGATCGATGACCGCATCAAGGACTGGGAGGCTGCATTCTGGTCTACCCATACCAGGCAACTCTATGTGACGGCAGATGGCGGGCTGGTCGAACAGGAATTCGATTTCATGGTGCCGTCACTGTCAGTCACCGCGTTTGCGAACGGAGAAGCGCAGACGCGCTCGTTTGGCGGCCGCTACAACGGGTTTTGCCAGCAGGGCGGGATGGAGGTCATCGAAAGGTCTGGCTTTCGAGGTAGTGGCAGGCAGATGGCGGGCGACGCGTTGGCACTTCTGAGCGCGCCCAACTGTCCCTCGGGCACGATGGACGTGATCCTGATGCCTGACCAAATGATGTTGCAGATCCACGAATCGATCGGCCACCCGCTGGAACTTGATCGCATCCTGGGCGACGAGCGCAATTTTGCCGGTACCAGTTTCGTGACACTTGACATGTTTGGCACTTATCAATACGGATCGCCATTACTGAATGTGACTTTTGACCCAGGCATGGCGCACCAGTTTGCCAGCTTCGCCTTTGATGATGACGGTGCCGCCGCAAAGAAAGAGTTCATCATCGAAAACGGCATTCTCAAACTCACACTTGGCGGCACCATCTCCCAAGCGCGCGCGCGAAC
>JANMZU010000877.1:0-3535 GCA_031383585.1 Betaproteobacteria bacterium | reverse complement strand
CGCGCATGGCCAGTTGGCGGAGCGCGAACTGGAACGCGTGATGCGAGACTTTTACCATCAGCGGTCCAACGTATTGCTTTGCTCAACCATTATCGAGACCGGCATCGACGTACCGACCGCCAACACCATTCTCATTCATCGCGCAGACAAATTCGGTCTTGCGCAGCTGCACCAGTTGCGTGGCCGCGTCGGGCGCTCGCACCATCAGGCGTACGCCTACCTGCTCACGCCACCAGCGGAGGCACTCAATGCCAACGCCAAGAAGCGGCTCGAAGCAATCCAGATGATGGAAGACCTGGGCGCAGGCTTCTACCTCGCGATGCACGACCTGGAAATTCGCGGCGCGGGTGAAGTGTTGGGCGATTCGCAGTCCGGCGGCATACAGGATATCGGCTTCACGCTGTATTCAGACATGCTCAATGCTGCAGTCAAATCGCTGAAGGCCGGTCGCGAGCCCGATCTGCTGAAGCCCTTGAATGTATCAACAGAAATCAACCTGCATACCCCGGCGCTGTTGCCGGAAACCTATTGCGGCGACGTGCATGAGCGGCTGGTTATCTACAAGCGCCTGGCTAATTGCTTTGATGAAACCGCGCTCGATCAACTGCAGGAAGAGCTCATCGACCGGTTCGGTTTGCTGCCACCGCCGACGCAAACGCTGGTCGATTGCCACCGTTTGCGCATCCTCGGTAAACCACTGGATTTACTCAAGATCGATGCAAGTGCTCAGGCGATCATCGTGCAGTTCGGCGCCGACACGCCAATACACCCGCATCGCGTTATCCAGCTGGTTCAGCAGAAGCGCCATTACAAGCTTGCCGGGCAGGACAAATTACGCATTGAAAAGAAAGTCGAGAACGTGCGTGAACGTGTCACGGAAATTAAAAACATACTGCGTGAACTGACCCCGGCAGCGACAGACCCGGCACGGGCTGCGGCATGAGTTTCGACCTTATCATCCAGGGCGAGGACATCGCCAGCGCGGATTTGCGTGCACTGCATGCGCTAAGCAGTGCAAACGGCATCGAACGAATCGCGCATGTCGCGCACCAGGCATTTCGGTTGTTACACGCTGATGCCGGATCGCGCGTCGCGGTCAAGGCTCATTGCCATGACGTACAGCTCGATTTCGCCTTCGTGCCATCCGGTCGCACGCTGGCCGATGTAGGCCTGCTGGCGATGGACATGGATTCGACGCTCATCACCATCGAGTGTATTGATGAGATTGCGGATTTCATCGGCAAGAAGGCGGGGGTCGCTGCCGTCACCGCCAGTGCCATGCGCGGCGAAATCGACTGGCCGGAAAGCCTCAGGCAGCGTGTCGCTCTCTTGGCCGGGCTGGATGAATCCGCGTTGGCTCGGGTGTACGAAGAGCGGCTGAAATTATCCCCGGGGGCGGGTGCCTTGCTGGCTTCGGCAAAGGCAGCCGGAATGAGGACGCTGTTAGTGTCCGGCGGGTTCACCTATTTCACCGAGCGCCTTAAAGCGCGGCTGGACTTGGACTTTGCGTTTTCCAATACGCTGGAAATTGTCGATGGCAAATTGACCGGACGCGTTCTTGGTGCGCTTTGTGACGCAACCGGCAAGGCGGCTCATGTACGCGAAATCGCGGCCGAGCTCGGATTAGGCCGCGAACAAATCATCGTCATCGGCGATGGTGCCAACGATTTGAAGATGATGCAGGAAGCTGGAATGTCGATTGCCTATCGCGCCAAGCCTGTGGTGCAAATGGAAGCGTCGATCGCACTTAACTTCGTCGGCCTCGATGGGGTGCTGGCGCTATTCGAGAAGAATTAGAAGAGCCAATATCGGCGGGCGTTTCAGGGCGATATTGCCTCAAGAGCGCCAGCTGGCGGCGTGGTTGAGGTTTCCATTCGTAAGGGCTGCATTGGCGGCGGGTTCGTATCAAGACTGTGGCTTTGATGGGGAAGGTGACGACTGTTTATCTGTGAGTGGTTTAGTTTTCGACGGCACGACGAATCTCCTTTAGCTTTGCATCGGTGACGTTGTCTGTCTTTGCCTTTGCGTACAGAGCCAGAAGCACGATCTCCTCTTCGGCCGTGCGCGTGAAGTAAATGACACGAATGCCCCCGGACTTCCCGGTACCAGCCCGCCGCAAGCGAACCTTTGGGATCCCACCGGATTCGGGCACACCGTCTCCGGCATCGGGAAAGGTGGCGATGTAAGCCGCGAACTCACCCCGCTCGTCTTCGTTCCATTAGAGCGGCCATTGATTCTGGAACAGGAGAGTCTCGACGACCGTGAACATGAAAAAGCTATACGCCCGAGGCGTATAGCTGTCTAGTGATCAATTTCAAGTGGCATAACGTTTGAGCTGAGCATGCGTGGCTTTCAGTCGACGATGAACAGCGTGGCGCCAACTTCAGTGCGCGAACGGTGGGGTTCAGCGGCGTCGGCAACTTGGTAGCTCATCCGCGGCTTCAGGATGAATCTGCGGCCGTCTTCAAGCTCGGTTTCGAGTTCCCCGTCCAAGCACAGAAGGATGTGGCCCTTGGAACACCAGTGGTCGGCGTCGTAGCCTCGTGAGTACTTAACCATGCGTATTCGAATACTCCCGAAGTTCGCCGTGCGCCAGTAAGCGACCCCGGTGGTTCCTTTGTGCTCGGTGCGGCGAATCGACTCCCAGTCGGTGGTTCCAAAGGGTATGCCTTCCATCTTCATGATCGGTATCTCAGAGTTGCTCTTGGCGCGGCGGCGGTTCGTGGATCAGTGGTTCGGTCGCGGTGGCGCAATTCGGTTCGCGTGTGATGCGTAGCGACCAAGCTCACTCAAGGGCGCACCGCTTGTGGCGCGTCCCTTTGGAGCGCCGAGTTAGACAGCTTGTGGCCACTTAATTTGGACTTTGCGATTGTGAGCCAGACAGTCGCGCAGGTAGAGGTTGATAAGGCTCTGGTACGGAACGCCGGCTTCTTCGGCCATACGCTTGAAGTACTCCACAACATCATCTGATAAGCGCATGGTGACAGGCCTCTTCAATTTTGAGGCGTACGGATTCTTGCGGGACTTCAGTTTCGAGAGATCGTATTCAGCTTTCATGTTTAGCCACCTTGATAAAAAGCGCTTTCACGCTTTGTTGCCTTGCGGGCCGAGATGATTCGAATTATCTCGCCCTGTTCGCGTTCGCAATGGCAAACGATTAGTAACTTGGCGCCAGAACTCATGCCCAACATCAGGAAACGCTCTTCGTTCGTTGAATGTGCTTCGTCGAAGTACTGAATTGCGAACTCATCGAAGAAGACAGACCTGGCTTCCTCGAAGGTAATTCAAGGCTTCTTGAGGTTGGCAGCAGCCTTTGCCAGATCCCATTCAAACGTAATCATAAATACATTGTCTGTATGAACTTCGGCGTGTCAAGAGATCCCCGATAGAGCTGTTTGACGTAGCGGTGACTGGCGCTGCGCGGCTTCATCGCGCAGCGTCCAGCGACCGAAGGGAGCGACTTTGACCGCCGGGTTAGCCGGCAATATTGGCGAAGTCATTCTGCATTTCCAACAGTTGCCTACCAAGTGCCGCT
>JANMZU010000863.1:0-5603 GCA_031383585.1 Betaproteobacteria bacterium | reverse complement strand
CGTCAACGTTGGTGCGCACGCCGACCTCTTTGCCCAATACGGTGGCGTCGAGCGAAGATTTATTCGAAACGAGGGCGGCTTCCAGCGCTTTCACCTGAGCTACGCCATTGGTCACGCCGAGGTAATTTTGGCGCACCGATTGCGCCACAGTGCGTTTGGCGTTTTCCAGGTCCGATTCAGCGCGATCACGGTTAGACAACGACTGGCGCACGCGAGACTGCGTGCCGCCGCCTTGGTAAAGGGGGATCGTCAGCGTCAGCCCCAGTACGGCCGATCGCGTATCGAGGGATGGTCCAACGCCACCAGAGATCGATGATGTGGGGGAGCTGCTGTTGTTATAGCTGCCGGTCAGGTCTAGCGTGGGCATGTGGCCTGCCCTGTTTCGCTCAACCTCGCGGGCGGCGATCTCGCGGACGAGTCGCAGTTGCGCAATGGCGGGACTGGCTTCTTCGGACGCTTTCACCCATTGATCCATGTCGCTGGGTTTTGGCAGGGTCAGCGCCGGATTGTCGCGCAACGGGGCGAGACCGGCGGGCATTTTATTTATCAATTGCTGTAGCGCCTGGCGTTTGATCTCAAGATCGTTTAGATCAGATATTTCTTTCGCGACGGCAAGATCATATTTTGCCTGTGCTTCATAGGTGTCGGTGATGGTAGATGTGCCGACTTCGAAGTTGCGTTTTGCCTGTGCCAGTTGCTCGTTGATCGCCGTCTTTTGTGCACCTGAAAGCGCCACATTGTCTTGCGACAGGAGGACATCAAAATAAGCCTGCGCGGTACGCACGATCAGGTTTTGAGCGGCGTCAGCAAAGAGTGCTTCCGATTGCTTTGCCTGCAAACCTGCCTGGTCGAAAGATATCCAGCTTTGCATGCGAAACAAAGGCTGTGTCAGGCTGACCGTGTAGCTGTTGGTATTGAAATCGCTAGTTGGAAATCCGCTGGTTTCGCGATGGTTGCGGTTGACGTTTGCGGACAAGCCAACCGATGGCAGCAGGTTGGCGCGCGCCTGCGGCACAAACTCCTTGCTGGCTTCATAGGTGTAGCGAGCGGATGAATACACCGGATCTTGCGCTTGCGCATCCCGATAGATGTCGATCAAGTCCGCGCCGATGGCTGAAGTGGTGGCAAAACAACCGGCGACGAGTACAGCAGTGAGTTTGAGTTTCATTATTTTTCGTTTCTGGTCGATCCCGGCAGGTACTGTTTTGCCGGTTTGACCACTGTGTATTTGGGTTTGAATAAGGACTTTTGATGCAATGAACAGGTTAACTGGATTCTCCGGACTGCTAATAAAGAGCGACGCCCGGGTCGATTTGACGTGCCCATGCGTCTATTCCACCCCGCAAATTATGCAGGTTCTGAAATCCCTGCCGCTCCAGAAATGCGACGACTTGCAGACTTCGCGTGCCGTGATGACAAATTACGACCGTGGGATGCGACCGGTCTAACTCGTCGATCAGATTCGGAATAGTTTGCATCGGCCGCAACTCGCTACCTTCGATATGCGCCAACTGAAACTCCCATGGTTCGCGAACGTCCAGCAAGCGCGGTTTTGCGTTTGAGTCGCCGGTCAGCATGGCGTGCAGGTCTTGAACGCTTAATTGTCGCATCGGCTCAGAAGTCGAAGCGCGAGGGTTGCTGGGCGTGTTTTAAGGGCGCGATCACGGTTTCGAATATTTCGGACCGCGCAAATGTCTTGTCGCCCGTCCGTATGTAGAGCATCGCCTTCATGACAGGTGCATCGCCGACGACAGCAAACAGTCGGCCATGGTCGGCAAGGGCATCCAGATAGGCTTGCGGCAACATTGGCACGGAACCGGTGAGAACGATGGCATCAAATTTCTCGCCTGCTCCTGAAAATGCGGCCGGCGATTCTGCGCCGTCACCGACTTTGAGAATGGCGTTGTGAATATTGGCGCGTGACAGGTTTGCCGCTGCATTGCGAGAAAATGCGTCGTAATACTCGACGCTCGTGACTGTCGCGGCGCTGCTGGCCAGCAGCGCTGTCAAGTAGCCGCTGCCCGTGCCAATTTCCAGAACGCGGTCGGTAGGCTTCAGCGTCAGTTCTTGCACGATGCGCGCCTCCATTTTCGGCGCCATCATCAGCTGGCCCTCGCCGATGGGTATTTCCATATCGGTAAATGCGATAGCGCGATAGGCGTCGGGTACGAAGTCTTCGCGTTTTATGCGGAATAGGAGGTCCAGGACCTCTTGATTCAGCACTTCCCAGGTGCGTACCTGCTGCTCAACCATGTTGAACCGTGCTTGTTCAAAATCCATGTGGTCTCGTCCTTGGGTTTTTGTGAATCGGGGAGATTTAGCTGCGAGCCCATTTCGCCTGCAGGCTTTGTCTCTTCAGATTTACTGCGTTGGGTATTTTAGCAAATCGGTTTGACACGTGGCCTGGTGTGCTGGCGCTGCCAACGCTGCTGTGGTCAAGCATTGCGTTTGTCTGCGAGTAAGCCACGAATCAGAATATCGGTGTGCGTCGCCAGGTAGGCCTCCGGATCCATTTGCTCCACGCCGCACAGATCGAACGAATTGCGCCAAAGCATCAACATCAATACGGGTGCAGCACAGATGTGTGGCGTGTGTTTGAGCTCTATGGGCCGGAATTCGCCAGCATCAATGCCGCGCTGAATCGCCGCGGAAAAGAGCGCCAAACCACGCAAGATGACTTCAGTATGATAAAAATGGGCAAGCTCCTGAAAATTAGCCGCCTCAGACATCATCAGCTTGGTAATGCCGGCAAGTTTAGTGGAGCCAATTTTCTGCCACCAGGTCTTAACCAGAAGCGTCATCAAATCTGCGCTACTACCCTCATAGGCGCGCATGCGATCCTCAAATTCGACGATCCGCGACACGATACCTTCTCGCACGACCGCCTTGAACAAATCGTCTTTGCTATCAAAATAGAGATATAAGGTGCCTTTGGAAACACCAGCTCGTTTGGCGACGTCATCGAGCCGCGTCGCGGCAAAACCGCGTTCGACAAACAGCTCCAGCGCAGCTGCGGCCAGCTCACCTGGTCGAGCGTCCTTGCGGCGCTCCCAGCGCGGCTCAATTACTTTCGCTAATGCGGGCATGGTCAACCGTTAATGACTTGATGGTCATTAATATACGCTGAGTATGTCGGGTCGTCAAGTTGGGTAGTCATTTCCATTCCCGTGCTGGCGCATTGCCGCAGGGATGAAATTAGGTTAAGTTAGGGGTTGTACGCAGGGGTTCCGTCAAGCGCTCTCGCGGTGCGTTTCGCTATTAGTCACTTCACCTCACCCCAGTCCTCCGCCGAGGGAAACGGTGAGAAGTGGCGATAGGCGTAGCGCAACGCAAAATAGCTTTGGCGGATGAGATACACCCTTTGAACCTGATCCGGATGATACCGGCGTAGGGAGCGTGAATCGGCCTTTTTCTGGTTCATTCGCTCCCCGCCTTTGAGGAGTATGACCATGAATGCCGTTTTAAACCCCGCTAAGTTTCTCGAATCTACTGCCCATGTGGATGAAGCCGCTGTCCAACCGTTGCCGAACTCGCGCAAAATTTATGTGCAAGGCAGCCGCGCAGATATTCAGGTGCCAATGCGTGAGATCTCGCAAAGCGATACACCGACCGGCATGGGCGGCGAAAAAAACCCGCCAATTTTTGTCTATGACACCTCGGGCCCGTACACCGACCCGAACGTAAAGATCGACATCCGCTCCGGCCTCGCGCCGCTTCGGGAAAAATGGATTACCGAGCGCAGCGATACCGAGTTGTTGGCGGGCATTACTTCGCAATATGGCCTCGCGCGCCTGCACGATCCCAAACTCGCGGAGATGCGCTTCAATCTGAAACGTCATCCCCGACGCGCCAAATCGGGCGCTAACGTTTCGCAGATGCATTACGCACGCAAGGGCATAATCACGCCGGAGATGGAGTACATCTCTATTCGCGAGAATCAGCGCCGCGATGGTCTCTCCGATCTCATCACCAAACAACATCCCGGTCAGTCGTTTGGTGCATCCATTCCGAAGATGATGACACCCGAATTCGTCCGCGATGAAGTTGCGCGTGGGCGCGCCATCATTCCTGCCAACATCAATCACCCCGAATCGGAGCCGATGATTATCGGCCGCAATTTCCTGGTGAAGATTAACGCCAACATCGGCAACTCCGCGCTCACCTCGTCGATCCACGAGGAAGTCGAAAAAATGACCTGGTCTACACGCTGGGGCGGCGACACCGTGATGGATCTTTCCACAGGTAAAAATATTCACGAAACCCGCGAATGGATCATCCGCAATTCGCCGGTACCGATCGGCACAGTGCCGATTTACCAAGCACTTGAAAAAGTAAACGGCAAGGCCGAAGACCTGACCTGGGAAATCTTCAAGGACACGCTGATCGAGCAAGCTGAGCAAGGCGTGGATTACTTCACCATCCATGCCGGCGTGCTGCTGCGCTACATTCCCATGACCGCCAACCGCATGACCGGCATCGTTTCGCGCGGCGGCTCGATCATGGCCAAGTGGTGTCTCGCGCATCACACCGAGTCGTTCCTCGACACGCATTTTGAAGACATCTGCGAGATCATGAAAGCCTACGATGTGTCGTTCTCGCTTGGCGACGGGCTGCGTCCCGGCTCAGGCTACGATGCCAACGACGAAGCGCAGATTGGAGAGTTGAAAACACTCGGTGAACTCACCCAGGTCGCGTGGAAGCACGACGTGCAGACCATGATCGAGGGCCCCGGTCATGTACCGATGCATCTCATCAAGGAGAACATGGATTAGCAACTCAAGTATTGCCACGAGGCGCCCTTCTACACGCTTGGACCACTCACCACCGATATCGCGCCCGGCTACGATCACATTACCTCGGCCATTGGTGCCGCCATGATTGGCTGGTACGGCACCGCGATGCTTTGCTACGTCACACCGAAAGAGCATCTTGGCTTGCCGGACAAGAACGACGTGAAGGACGGCATCATGGCGTACAAGATTGCTGCCCACGCGGCTGATCTCGCCAAGGGACACCCGGGCGCGCAGATTCGCGATAACGCATTATCGAAAGCAAGGTTCGAATTTCGCTGGGATGACCAGTTCAACCTCGGTCTCGATCCCGAGAAAGCCAAGGAATTCCACGATGAAACCTTGCCGCAGGAAGGCGCCAAGCTTGCGCACTTCTGTTCCATGTGCGGGCCACATTTTTGTTCGATGAAAATCTCGCAAGACGTGCGCGACTTCGCCAAGGCCGAAGGACTCAGCAATGAGGACGCGCTGAAGAAAGGAATGGAAGTAAAGGCGGTGGAGTTTGTGAAGAAAGGGGCAGAGATTTATCACAAGGCCTGACCGAATTGCCAAACACAAATACTGGCGCGGCGTTTGAGGCAGAAGCTGTCCGAGCGCCGCACCAACACTTAATTTAAACCTACAGCGTGTGCAGATTCATTTCCATTCCGCCCTCGGTCGCATTGCTAAGTCAGGATTTGACTTGCAATTTTTGACTTAACCCCTGGAAACGCCCACGCGTGACATCGAGACAGATTTCCGGTTAAGCTTTCCCTAACAGCGGGTATCAACCCGCGCGGGGAGAATATGATGCATTCGTTCCTGCCCTCCTTA
>JANMZU010000862.1:0-2996 GCA_031383585.1 Betaproteobacteria bacterium | reverse complement strand
CGTGAGTTTGAGCGTCGAGTCGGGAAATATGAATTTGTCATTTAAATAATCCGATCCGGCGGACCAGGGCCGAAGCCTGCCCCGCGCGGATCGGAATCCAACGATTGCCTTGCGAGTTACTTTTAACCCATCGGTTTGATGAGCGGGGTGATCACCGGAGTGACCATCGGCGCTGGCCTTACGGCCATGGGTTTCGCAGCAGCTTTCTTTTTCGGAGCAGCTTTTTTCTTGGCCGGTTTCTTTTTGGGAGCGGCTTTCTTTTTGGGCGCAGCCTTCTTCTTGGCGGCTACCTTCTTTTTAGCAGCGGGCTTCTTCTTAGCTGCTGGCTTCTTTTTAGCGGCCGGTTTTTTGGCTGCTGGTTTTTTAGCGGCCGGTTTTTTGGCTGCTGGTTTCTTTTTAGCTGCGGGCTTCTTTGCAGCTGGCTTCTTTGCGGCGGGCTTCTTTGCTGCGGGTTTCTTTGCTGCCGGCTTTTTTGCTGCCGGTTTTTTGGCTGTTGCCATGTTGAAACTCCTTTCGATGGTTGGACCGAATTGCTTGTATATAGCGCAACGCTGATTTGCCGCACTACCAAGAATTCATTCTGTCGAACGATTGAGTCAGGAGAACTGCGCCGACTGATGACCAGCAGCATAGCAACCTCACTCAACCCGGATTGCCGTCAGCACAGTCAGAATAAAACAAATGAGCCAACAACAACACAGGCACTTGGTGAAGCGGATTCTATTACAGAAGTTTTTCTAGACACCAGTTTTGAACCGTGTCAAGTATGCTTATTTGAACAGACCGATTGCAAAATGGTATCGTAACGACACTAATCAACATTCGAATTAACGTGCTGCAAGCGTTCTTGTCTGACGAGGTCATCAAAAGTCTCGCGTGCGCGGATAAGTGAAACCGTGCTGCCGTCCACCATCACCTCTGCTGCGCGAGGGCGCGTGTTGTAGTTCGACGACATCACAAAGCCGTAGGCGCCGGCTGAAAGGATGGCGACCATATCGCCTTCCTGCGCGGCAAGGGCGCGCTCATGGGCGAGTACATCCGCGCTCTCGCAAACGGGTCCGACCACGTCATAAACTCGCGTCGGTGTAGCGGCGTCTCGCGGCCCCGCCATCACCACTTCGTGATGCGCTTGATAGAGCGAGGGCCGAATCAGGTCATTCATCGCCGCATCGACCACCAGGAAATTCTTGCTCTCGGTGGGCTTGACGTACTCCACCCTGGAGAGCAAAACGCCGGCATTCCCAACCAGCACACGGCCCGGCTCCAGCAAAAGCTCAACGTCACGCGAGCCGAGACTAAACTCGAGTGCAGCGGTGTAGGCGCCCAAATCGATGCTGGGTTCGTCCTTGTAGGTTATGCCAATACCGCCACCGGGGCAGATGTGATGTATCGGCACGCCCTCGGCTGCGAGTGCATCAGCGAGCGCAACAAGGCGCGCCATCGCCTCCTGTAGCGGAGTATCGTCGGTGAGCTGAGAGCCGATGTGGCAGTCCACCCCCGAAACCCGAATGTTGGGCATCGCAGCGGCGCGCAGGTATACGGGGATTGCGCGATCAATGGCGATGCCAAATTTGTTGTTCTTTAAGCCGGTGGAAATATAGGGATGTGTTTTGGCGTCAACGTCAGGATTTACACGCAGGCTGACATTGGCGATCGCTCCGAGTTCAGCGGCAACGTTGTTCAGTCGATCAAGCTCTGACTCGCTTTCCAGATTGAAGCACTTGATATTCGCCCGCAGCGCAAGTCGCAACTCAGCCGCGGTCTTGCCGAGCCCAGAAAATACGATCTTGCGAGGGTTGCCACCGGCCTCAAGTACGCGCATCAGCTCGCCGCCGGAGACGATATCAAAGCCCGATCCAAGCTCAGCAAATACCCGCAGCACCGACAGGTTGGAATTAGCCTTTACCGCGTAACAGATGAGATATGGGCGACCCTGCCTTGACGCCTTTAGAGCGGCGTCAAGACGCTGATACGCCGTCACTAGCGCCAGCTTTGAATATGCGAAACAGGGTGTGCCGAATCGCTCCGCAATGTCGTTCAGAAGGACATCTTCCATCATCAGGCCGTTGGCGTCGCCGGTCCGATGCAACCCAAAAGTCGTCATGGAAATCGTCATCTCGTCGCAGCCGAAACGGCAACTTTAGCAACCTGCGGGGCGCCGTCAGGCGGCAATTTGAGCGGGCCTTTTTGGCCGCACGCAGCGAGAAAAGTACACAGGCTGAAAGCGAATACAATGAGGACGAGGCAACGCATAAGTGGCTAACTTAGAGAGTTTTTAACGAAACGAACGGATGGTATCACGGGCATGAATACACCGACTCAGTTGGACGAGAGCGCCTTCCAGGCCCGCGTCGACGCCGTGTTTGTAGCGATAGAGGTGGCGCTGGACAATGCCGAATCTGACGTCGATAGCGAAATCTCGGGCGGGATCCTTACGCTTGAATTTGAAAATCGCAGCAAAGTCATCATCAATCGCCAGACATTCAATCGCGAAATCTGGGTGGCTGCGAAATCGGGCGGATTTCACTTTCGCTTTGATGGTGCCGAGTGGCGCGACACCCGCAACAACGAATCCTTGCAGACGTTGCTTGCTCGCGTGATCGCCGAGCAGGGTGGGCCAGTTGTGTCAATCACAATCTGATTATGCGCACGACGATAAATGTGGCTTGATAAAAGCCGGCGTCCAGTTTAGTATCGAATCAATACCAAAAATACTTGACTAAAAATCGACTCTAGATGGTAGCGAATCGATACTTTTATTTGCAGGAGGCGCCACACGGCGCTCAACCCAGCCCGCCCAACCAACCATCACACACGGCATGGATAAGAGCCCGGAAGTCCTTCTCGAACTAGTTGAACGCCTTGGCAACTTGTTGCGATCAGAATTCCGTCGCGCCGGCGCCGACGAGCAACTGCAGCCGGTGCATGTCCAAGCGCTGGTCTATCTCACTCGGGCAAATCGATACTCAAACACCCCACAGGCAATGGCCGAATAC
>JANMZU010000703.1:0-10088 GCA_031383585.1 Betaproteobacteria bacterium | reverse complement strand
CCCGGTCGACAAAGTAACCGACGATTTTTGAAAGGAACACGACAAAGGTGTTCACCACGCCTTGAACCAGCGTGAGCGTTACCATATCGCCATTGACCACGTGGGCGATTTCATGCGCCAACACGGCTTCGACTTCTTCTTTGGTCATCGATTCCAGCAAACCCGTGGAGACGGCCACAAGTGCAGAATTTTTAAATGCGCCTGTAGCAAATGCATTTGGCGCTGCTTCGTAAATGGCGACTTCGGGCACGTTGATGCCGCCCTTGGCAGCCAGACGACCGACCGTGTCTAGCAGCCATTTCTCGGTTTCATTGCGGGGGCTGACGATGACCTGCGCCCCGGTGCTCCACTTAGCGACGGGCTTGGAAATAAGCAGTGAAATGATGGCGCCGCCAAAGCCAATGACGGCTGAAAATGCCAGCAGCATCGGCAGGTTCAAGCCCTGGGCGGTAAGGAACTTGTTTACACCAAGCAAGCTGGTAACGACACCCAACACAAGCATGACTGCCAAGTTGGTGGCGATAAAGAGAAATACGCGTTTCATGTCTGAGTCGTTTCCGGAAAAGTGATTGGTAGATTATACCGTCGTGGCTGCTGCCCCTTCGCGCGCAGCAATACCGTGGGCACCTAATAAATGTGAGCGGAACCAGGAAAATCAAGCGGCATTCACAAGCGTCGATACGCGGGACGCACCCGACAGAATCGACACTCTGCTTTGTGCCCGAAAGCGGTGAAAAGTTCAGCTGCCTGGATCAGAGGTCTTGGTCAAGCGCCGGGCGCGCCGGGCGTAGAAGCTGCCCAACACCAGGCTGGCTGACATGGTCCAAAACACCGGCATCATCCCCAGCGCCGCACCAAGCCCGCCAAAAATGAGCGGTATGATGGTCTGACTGCCGTTGATGAGTGTTGTACGCAGACCCAGCGCCTCGGCAGCGCGACCGGCCGGGGCGGATTCGTGCAACAGCGTGAGTATCATTGGTTGCGGGGATCCCAGTCCCAGACCCAGCAAGAACATCAACGCCATCAATGTGCCGACTTTGCTGGCAAATGGCAGCAGAAAAAAGCTCAGACCGGCGACAAGCAGGGCACTCACCAGCAGACTCCAAGGCTGGACCGTCTGTACGAAAAACGGCATCGCCAGTCGCACGACAAATGTCGCCGCTGCGAACGAAGCCATCACCAGGCCGATTTCCGATGCCGACAAGCCAATCGTGGTCCCGTACACTGGAATGGCAAAACTGTAGACGTCCCACGCCACGGTGAGCACGGCCATGACAACGTAGAGGCGCCGTAAATGCGCATCTCTGAGCAAATCAAGTACGTGGCCGCCGGCGTTGCCCACCGACCTGCTTTTTGGCGCGGGTATCGGCAATAGATTGAGCGACAAAATGATGATTGGCAGCAGCGTAAATGCCGCCAGCAATGCGAACGTTGCGCGGTGGCCAAAACTGTCGATGCTGACGCCGGAGAGTATCGGTGCGATAAACAGCGAGGTTGAAAATCCCAGTGCCACGTAGCTGAAGCTGACCGCGCGATCTTCCGGCTGCGAAAGCTCGCCAACGGCGTGATACGCGGCGACATTGACCAGCATGAACGACAGGCCGACGACGACGCTGGCTGCATAGAGGACCGCGAGTCCCGGCCACAAAAATGGCAGTATCGTGCCGACCCCCACACCTAGCGAGCCAAGCTGCAGCGGTCTGACGACGCCGACACGGTCAATCCAGCGCCCGGCCGGGACCGAAAAAACTGCCGGAAGCAAGGCGTACAACGCGAGCAGCATTCCCACCGTGAATGTCGATTCACCCAGAAAGATCGCATATAGCGTGACGGAAATACGGCTACCGTTGAAGGCGATGTGGTCAAGCACCATCAAAATAATGATCAGAGGTAGCGGCCGTATCGTTGTCGCGGTGTTTGGCATGAGTCTCTTTTACATGAGCGCAGACAGAACCACCTTGATCCGCCGCACGTCTCGCTTCAATTTGCTCGCCGCATTGCCAGCGCCACGCCAATGGATGTAACGGCAATGCCGACAACCGACATAAGCGTCGGGATAACCCCGAAAACCAGATATTCCATCGCCACCGCGAAAATCGGTGGCAGATAAAGCATGCTGGTCACACGCGTAGCTTCGCCGCGCCGCATCAGCGTGTGCAGGGCGTTTACGGCGAGGATGGATGCGCCGATCACCAGGAAAGCGATCGCGCCGAGGAGCGGCCAAGCCCACTGTATCTGCGCGTTCTCAACCACAAAGCTCAACGGCACCACCACTGCCAAGGAGAATACAAACTGGATGAGTGCCCCGGAGCGAAGGTCTACTGTCGGGCAGAATTTTCGTTGGTAGAGCGTGCCGACGGTTAGGGATGCCAGTGCAGTAAGGACGGCGATCAAACTGCCGACGCTGACGGCGCGAATATCGATCTTGTGCCACACGATCAGTGCGACGCCGGCGAAACCCAGCCCGATACCCAGCCATTGCCGCCTCGTGACGCGGTCCCCGCTGCCGCGCGCGATGAACGCCGTTGCCAGCGGCTGCAGCGCCAGTATGACAGCGGCAATGCCGGCGGACATACCCAGATACTGGGCGTAATGGCTGCCCGAAAGATGAATTGCGTGCATCAACAATCCGGCGACGACGATGTGCATCCATTCTTGCGAGGTTCGCGGCCAGGCTGGTTTCAGCCATAGCACCAATGGAATGAGACACAAAATGCCTAGCGCAAATCGCAGTGACAGGAACGTGAATGGTGCCGCGTACTGGATGCCGATCTTGGTGGCAATAAAGCCCGAACCCCAGACGACCACAAAGTACCAGGCGAGCAGCGCGTCGTTGAGCGGCTGCTTCAAATGTTATCGCTTGTCAGCAAGGTGCCCGTCCAGCTTGCCGTTCCCGGCCGAAATGCCCTGCATGCCGCGCCAATATTGGTGATTTACGACTTAACGCTAGCCGAAATGACTTCATAGCCTGCGCCAAGTTTGGATGCATATCTGCAGGTTCGGTAAGCGGCATCGCCTTTAATCCCCAGCCGCCCGTCCCAGCCGACGTTCCTCCAGGATAAATCGGCTGCCTTGTTCCGCAATCATGATCGTTGGCGAGTTAGTGTTGCCGGACGTAATGGATGGCATGATCGATGCATCAACGACCCGCAAGCGAGAAATTCCGTGCACGCGCAGCCGCGCATCGACGACCGCACCGGCATCGGACGCTGGGCCCATTTTGCAGGTGCCCACCGGGTGGAAGATGGTCGTGCCGATATTGCCTGCAGCCAGTGCCATCTCCTCACCGCTTTGCTTGTCCGAGCCCGGCAAGAACTCGGTCGGTCGATATTTTGCCAATGCGGGCGCAGCTGAAATCTTGCGCGTGAGCTTCATGGAGTCCACGGCGACCTTGCGATCATTTGCGGTGGAAAGATAATTGGGTTGGATCACAGGATAGCTGTGAGGATCCGCGCTCTTGATGTACACGTAGCCGCGGCTTTCCGGACGCAAGTTACAGACGCTGGCGGTGAACGCCGGGAATGGATGCGGCGGATCGCCGAACTTGTCCAGCGATAAAGGTTGAATGTGGTACTCAATATTCGCGCTAGGTTGTTCCGGGTCGGATTTGGCGAAAGCGCCCAGCTGCGAAGGCGCCATTGTCAGCGGCCCGGTGCGGTAAAGGGCATACTGGAGCGCCATCTGCGCCTTGCCGAACAGGCTGTTGGACCATTCGTTCAAGGTGCGAACGCCTTGCACTTTGAAAGCCATCCGCAGTTGCAAATGATCCTGCAGGTTTTCGCCCACGCCCGGCAATTCATGGGTGACAGTTATGCCGTGCTCCCGCAACAGATCGCCTGGCCCGACGCCCGACAACTGCAGCAATTGCGGTGAGTTAATTGCGCCAGAGGCAAGAATCGTTTCAGCCGAACCTTCAGCGTAACAAGCTTCTTTGTTACGTATGAAATCAACACCAGTAGCCTGCCGTCTGCCGTCGCGTACGTCGAAGCGAATTTTGGTGACGTGCACGTTGGTGAGTACTGTCAGATTCGGCCGCGACATTGCCGGTCGGAGGAATGCCTTCGAAGCGTTCCAGCGCACGCCGGTGCGCTGATTCACTTGAAAACGCGCTGAACCGAAATTATCGCCGCCGTTAAAATCGGCGATTTTTGGAATGCCGCACTGCTCCGCAGCATCGCGCCATGCGCTGAGAATCTCCCAATCCAGTCGCTGTTCCTCGACCCGCCACTCACCGCCGGCGCCATGCAGATCGCTGGCACCGGCATAGTGATCTTCCGAGCCCTTAAAGATCGGAAATACGTCGCGCCACCCCCAACCCGGGTTACCCGCGGCGGCCCAGGCATCGTAGTCGCTCGATTGCCCGCGCATATAGACCATGGCGTTGATTGAGGAGCAACCGCCCAGCACTCTGCCGCGCGCGTACAAAATTGACCGGCCATTCAAGCCGTCGCACGGCTCAGTTCGATAGCACCAGTCGGTGCGCGGATTGCCGATACAGTAAAGGTAGCCGACCGGGCTATGAATCCAGATCCAGTCGTCCTTGCCGCCCGCCTCAAGCAGCAACACGCGGACTGTTGGATCGGCTGAGAGGCGATTGGCCAGTACACAGCCCGCGGTGCCAGCACCGACGATGATGTAATCATATTTTCCGAACAAATTGCTCATAGCGCTTTAAGTTTTGTGACGAAGCGCTAGAATAGTGCGAAAAGCGGTCGTCCACAAATGTAGGCGCGTCGCGAGAAATAAAAAAGGGGTATTCAGTTGTCAGCATTCGAAGTTGTTGGCAGTTGGTGGGGGAACCAGGGCAAGCGCAGTGTCGCGCTGCTGGCGATCGCAATCGTGGTGTTTTCGCTTCTGTGGAGTTTTCCCAACCGCAACCAATCCATGATCAGTTTGTTGGAACGCCTGTCATTTGATGTGCAAATGACGGTGATGCGCAATTTGTTTCCGCGCCCCGCCAAAGTTGAGCCAGTGCTAATAGGCATCGATGACGCATCTGAGGATGTTTTCGAAGAGCCGCTCGCCATGTGGCATCAACATCTTGGTAAAGCCATGCGAGCGCTTTCTGTGGTGAAGCCGTTAGTCGTCGGTGTAGATATTCAGCTGCCGCCAAGATCTTTCGACAAAATACTGCCTGGTCTTGACCGCGCCCTGCTGACGGGAATGCTTGAACTCAAGCAGGCAACACCGCTTGTGGTCGCGCATACGGTTGACCGTCTCGGCTTTATAGCCTCTATCCACACCCCGTTTTTGAGGATGCTGGGGGACGAAACATTTGCGATCGACAAGGTGCTCGAAGACCCGGACCGAGTCGCGCGCCGCTTCTCCGAAACCAGTGTGGTGAATGCCGGAACCTTCCCTGTGTTTGCTTCAGAAATCGCCCGCAAGGCTGGAAAACAGTCTGAGGAAGGCTTTGTAGATTATTCGGTCGGCGGATTGGTCCGCTATATTCCCCTGCAGCAAGTGCTCATTTGGCAGGAAGCCAACAATCAGACTGAGCTTAAACGTCAGTTCAGCGGTAAAGTCGTGTTGATAGGCTCTGTACAGCGAGTGACAGATCGCTGGAAACTGCCCGTCGGAATTTCAGATTGGGAGCGGGGTGGTTCGGCAGACGATCCAGACAAGCTGAATCTCAACCAACCCGGCGTGGTTTTTCACTTCCAGGCATTGCGCAATCTGCTCGGAGACGGCCTGCTGAAACCACTGCCAAGCGCTTTGACGTGGATCATCTGCGCGCTTTTGTTCGCGTTTGTGCTTGTTCCGTCGAAGCGACGTACTTATTTTTACGCATTTGCCGTTGCGCCGGTTGCTCTGCTCTCATTGTCAATATCGCTCATCATGTTTAACCTGTACATTCCAGCCGTTACCTTTATGCTGGTCCTGTGGGTAGCCGTCGGTGTCGGCGCGGTGGCCGAGGGCATGGCGACATTGGCCGAACGAAATCGTATCAAACAGTCCTTTTCCGGCAGCGTATCGCCTTCGGTTCTGCAGGAAATCCTTGCTGGTAACCTGGCCGGTGGCGTTTCATCCAAAACTGCGGAAGTCTGCGTGCTTTTCAGCGACATTCGCGGTTTCACGGGGATCTCGGAATCGCTGTCGCCAGAGGCCGTCACCTCACTACTCACGCGGTATTTTGACCGGATGGTCGGCTCGGTCCATCGTTTTGATGGAACGATGGACAAGTTCATGGGTGACGGCATGATGGTCTTGTTCGGCGCACCGCGCAGTCTGACAAATCCCTGCGAATCCGCAGTGCGATGCGGATTCGATATGGTCGAAGAACTCCGAAAATTGAACGAAGAATTTGCCGCTGAAGGATTGCCGCCTGTTGCCATCGGAATAGGCATAAACTATGGAAAAGTGGTGGTCGGCAACATCGGTTCCAGCGAACGGCATAATTATTCCGCGATCGGCGACGCAGTCAATGTCGCGTCACGTATCGAAGGGCTCACGAAGAGGCTGAACTCGCCTATCGTACTGACGGATTCGGTGAAGGCGCAATTGTCGGCGGGGTTTGAAATGATCGATTTTGGTGAGCAGGCATTGCGTGGACACAGCGCGATGCAGTTGTGGGGCGTAAAGGCGGTTGCAAAAGAGTAGGTGCGCCAATTAATGCTTTTTGGTTGTTGACAGTCTTTTAATGGGGGAGGGCAGCATGAAAACCAAATATCTATGTTTAGCGTTGGTGGCATCAGCATTCGCCTTGACGGTGCAAGCTCAATCGAGCGGAATCGCTTTTGTCACCAATGTAAAGGGTGAAGCGGTAATGGATGCCAGCAAGGCGACGCTGATGGCCGAAGTAAAAAAAGGCGCGCGCATCAGTTGCACCAAAGATTGCGCCGTAGGCGTCATGTATCTCATTTCCGGTAAGGAATACGTATTGACCGGCCCCGGCGACTTTTTGGTCGGTGACAACGAAGTTACTGCAAAAATAGGCTCGCCTCCGACAATGCGGGATACCAACTGGAAAGTTTCGTCAAAGGTTGTTGCACAGGTGGCCCAGACGTCAAGTGCTTCGATTCGCATGCGCAGCCTGGGTGGTGCGGCCAAGTCGGAAGCGGTGACGGTAGCATTGGCTGAGCGCTTGATTTATCCTCGGGATACCACGGTCGCGACCCTGCAACCGGCGTTTCGCTGGGCATCGGCCAACTCGAAGGGGCCTTTCGAGTTTGAATTAAAAGAGAGCACCGGCGCCAAGTCGGTATACAAAACCAAGGCCAACAATACGGCGCTGGCGTTACCAAAAAATGTCAAGCTGCAGCCAGACGCGGAATACAACTGGACGGTAAAGGCTGGCAGTTCCGAAGTCGGCATGTCATCCTTCAAGACGTTACCCGCACACTCGCTGGACCTTACCCAGAAGCGAAAGCCGGCTGATAACGCGCAGTTTTCAGACTGGCTGCTCTATGCATTGACGTTGAAGGATGTCGGCGCGGACCAGGACGCCGGCGAAATTTGGGCCAAACTAGCCAAAGACAGGCCAGATCTGCCGGAATTGGCAGCACTGGCAAAGTAACGCTGCACCAATTAGCGGCGCACCGCATTCGTTCGGTACGCCGTATGTGATTTTGTCGGTGGAATTCATCGCAGCCACCCGAATTGCGCAATAATCAGGTTCTGAAAATGACTGTAACCATGCGCATGTCCTTTCCCACTGTAATTTTTCACTTAGGACGATTCAGCTTCGTGCTGGCTTTCGCGCTTTTGCTGATGCCCGTGACGCGGTGCCTCGCAGCAAACGACGACCGGGTCGCACTGGTCATCGGCAACGACCAGTACCCAGTCGACCCGCTGCGAAACGCCGTCAATGACGCGCAAGCGGTTGCCAAGACACTGAGTGACCTCGGCTTCAAGGTCATGATCAAAACCAACGCCGACTTCGCCACCATGCGCGGCGCCGCCGTTGAGTTCGCCCAGGTAATGGAGGGGGCAACCGCGGCAGTGTTTTTTTATGCCGGGCATGGCATTCAGTATCGTGGCCAAAACTATCTGGTGCCGGTAGACGCGAAGCTGACCTCGGAGGCATCCATCGCGTTTAATGCGATGCCGGTCACTCAAATTCTCGACACCATGGATGAGATGAAGATAAGGCATAAATTTATCATTCTCGATGCCTGTCGCAACAATCCGTTCAGCAACGTCTCCAGCTCGACGGGACTAGCCAAGATTGCGGCATCCCAGGGCACCATCGTCTCTTTTGCCGCTGCCGCCGGACAAGTTACACCTGACGGCGCAGAGGGCGCTAACAGCCTTTATACCAAGACGCTGGTACGTGAGATGCGCGGTCAGGGCTTGCAGGCAGCTGCCATGTTTCAGCGTGTCTCAACGCTGGTGGCACAGGAGAGCATGAACAAGCAACTACCAGAATTTCACAGTACCCCCTTGTTTCGCGTACCGTTCTTTTTCGCTGAGGGAGGCAGCCAGGCAGTTACCGCCGTGCCAGCGATGGCACCATCGTCCGGCCTTTCAGGTGATGCAAAGGCGGCACTTGAATCGGAATTCTGGCGAAGCGCACGTGAAGGCAGGCGCATTGAGGGCTACCAGCTTTATCTGGAGCAATATCCGAGTGGAATTTTCTCGTCACTCGCGCGATTGGAAATTGATCGCTTGAAACGTGAAATGTCCCAGCAACAAGTGGCCGCGACGCCCTTGTCCACTTCTAATGTCGCTGTAGCGCCGGTGCTGGTACCGGAGCCAACAGTTGCGCGAATTGCGCCCGATTTGAAGCCATTGCCTGCTGTCGTCGCGGCGTCTGCCGGGAGCCCTCCAGCGACAATCATTGCCCGTGCAGCAAGTGTGCCGTCAACCCCGACTAGCGACTCGCGCGGTATGGAAATTAAACCTAACGGAAGCCTGACCAGTCCCCAGAAGGCGATTGAAACTCCGGCGCTAGCCGCTGCGACAGCACCGCCTCCAACTGCAAACATCAGTGCTCCTGGCGCGGATAAAGTAGCCTCGATTTCGCCAGAGCAGCGATCATCGCTACCACCGCCGCCAACTGACAGAGCGCTGTCGGGGACCATAACATTTCAGAATGGTGCGGCCTACAACGGCGAGTACAAAGAAACCAAGGACAAGTTGCAGATATTGCATGGGCAAGGAGAATTTACGTCTTCGGCTTTTCGCTACAAGGGCGAATTTCGTGACGGCAAGAAACAAGGCAAAGGTACGTATATTTGGGCGAACGGGAATCGCTATGAAGGCGATTTTGTCGACGATGAGCCTTCCGGACGCGGAAAATTCACCTTCCCAAGCGGCGATCAGTATGAAGGCGAATACTCCAAAGGCGCCTTCAACGGAAAAGGCGTCTTCATTTCCAAAAACGGCGACAAAACTGAAGGCCCCTTTGTTAACGGGCAGGCGCAGGGAAAGGCGGTTTATGTCTTTGCCAATGGCGACAAATATGAAGGCGAAATGGCCGCCGGCAAGATGGCTGGCAAAGGCATGATTACCACCAAAGCCGGTGACCGCTGGGAAGCAACTTTCGTTGATGACCGCGCGCACGGAAAGGGTGTGTATTATTTTTCCAACGGCGACCGTTACGAAGGCGATTTCAATGAGGGGGCGATGACCGGAAAAGGTGCATATTTCTTTTCGAACGGTCTCAAATCCGAGGGCAGCTACATAAACGCGCAACTGAATGGCGAAGGCAAATTCCATTTCAACGATGGCAGCTGGTTCGAGGGCGTGTTTGAGAAGGGGCTAACGAAGGCCAAAGGTTATTCGGTATCCAAGGACGGCACCAAGCGCAGCGCAACTATGGTTGACGGCCAGATAAAGATCGATGGCAGTTAGTTCCTAATTGCGCTGAATGAATATCGTGCTCCCAATTTCTCCAGGCACGACCGGTGAGAAGTCCATTGTCGTCGCGGATGAACACACGGCGCCCTTTGTGGGTTCCGGCCGCGTCCGGGTGTTGGCGACACCTGTAATGATCAACCTGTTTGAGGCCGCCGCACTAGCAGCTATTGAGCATCTGCTGCCTGACGGCCATCAAAGTCTTGGCACGCATCTCGATGTAACGCACATTGCAGCCACGCCTGTGGGCATGCGTGTTACCGCGACTGCGGAAGTGATTGCTGTGGATG
>JANMZU010000806.1:0-1788 GCA_031383585.1 Betaproteobacteria bacterium | reverse complement strand
TGATTAGCATCAGCACTTTGTTTCGCCCGAACCACATGCTTTGCGTACGATCGATCCCCCTTTATGTTGCTAACCGCAAGCAGAATTGACGCGTTATCGCCAACCACGAGGGCCGCTTTGCCGTTGAGGCTCGGGATGACTCGGGACACATCGCCGACGTCTGCAATGTCCATTACTGGTTGGTCAAGCCCATCAGCTGGATTCCGCCTGACCAAGTTGCCCGCGACAATGGTCCACACTGCCCCGCTGCCAGGTTCGACGGCACGGACCAATCGGTAGTCCTTCGCCAATGCAGTCTCCGGCGGTGACGCCGGACAGGACAAAACCGGCTTAGCCGTAACCGATGAGGTGCCGGCGGCTGCGGCAAGATCGACTTCAGCATCCGAAATACGCGACTGACCCCCGGCAGCTGACCGCGGCTTCGACGTGAACGAAATCGATACTAAGTGGCTATCCTTAGACTTCACCGGGACCGAGGTTGCGCAGGTTTCGTCAAACGACATCACTGCACCCTGCATCAAAGGCTTTGCCAAGCGCCACTGGTTAATCGAGGACGGAAACGCAAACCCGCCGTTGTCCAAAACAACGGCATTACCCATTCTTTCCGCTGCGCTGCCAAACTCCTTTTGCCAGACTTTCCGAGCAAAAACCCGCTGCGTCGCGAGCGACGCCAAGCGTGCAATCGCGCCTTCATTGTTTGGGTTGAGGGCAAGCGCCTGCGCGAGGTACTGGATCGGCTCCGCGGGAATATTGTTATCCAAGCTGACATTCGCCCGCGCAAGGAACAGCGTGGACTGGGTTTCTATCGCACGTAATTTTTCTGCATCTGCCTGGCGAAACAGATTGAAAAATACAACGACCAACACAGCGGCAAGACTGAACAAACCTCCGCCCACACTAACGAGTACCCGGGTGCGTTTGGCCCTAGTGGCTTCTCGCTGGCGATTTTGTTCCTGCGCAATTAGTGTTTGTCGTTGGTCCCGCCGTTCTCTAACTACCGCTGTTAAGACATCATGCGTCAGCTCGACTCTTAAGACGCCAAACCTCTCCTCAAGCCGTAATACGCGACGTTCCACCAGCTTTAGAAGTGCATCACGAGGAATGCCGTGGCGATGCACCGCATCGTCAACTGCGCAGCTGTCGCGATAGCCGGATTCCGTTAGGAGCTCTCGCTCTATGAATGTCTGTACGTTGGTGTCGAAATCAGCGACGCTCCTTTGATAAAACTCCGCGATGATTTCTTCTTGCGCGCCTGCGAGCAAATCAGCAGTGATGGTCGTTGCGCGTTGTTGAATACGGCGATTGTTGAGTTCAAAACAGACGACTGACAATAACGCCGGCTCGATCTCGATATTTCGCTGCGTTTTACCGACAGTGGCTGCAGAAATAAAACGAACAATGTGATGTGCCACCTCGCGGTCAACAAGGCGAGCGCCGGTTTTCACAATTGCCGCCAGCGATTGCTCCTCTCCCATTTTGACGACACGCAGTCGACTGAAGGTAGACAGGCCGTTACGACTGAACCACTGCTCAAGATCCGGCAAAAAATCCTCGCGAAAACTGAGGATGCAACGAAAGCGACGTGCGTTGAAGTCAAGCGTCGATACGCACTCAGGATCGCGCTCAAGTCGCGAAGTTACCTCAACGGGGATGCGGTTTTCGATGAGATCGGCGAGTTCGTCCATGAATGCGTTGAGCGCCGGCAATCGCGCCCGGTCTTCACCGGCCTGGACAATTTCTTCGAACTGGTCGAACACCAATACGGGAGTGATGATCCGATTGTCTGCG
>JANMZU010000805.1:0-3829 GCA_031383585.1 Betaproteobacteria bacterium | reverse complement strand
TTCGAACATCGTGCGCATGGAGATGTGATTGTCGTTGCGCTGATGACTGGCGAGCGCTTGCCAGGCTAGTTCTGGCATTTGATTTAAAGAGTCGTTCATAGGGATACACAGATTCTCATGGGGGCCAGTACACGTCAACGGAAACACGGGGTTCGCTGCATTATCGCGGAGTGCATGGGGCGTTGGCGCCTTCCTCAGTTGTGCTCCGGCCATCGATCCATGTGTCGAGCACCTTCAATGCATCATCCGCCAATACTAGATTGGCACGATATCCCGGCGCGATTCTGCCTATCTCGTGGTCCATTCCCAAAAAAGTAGCAGGAATGATGGACGCCATCCGCACCGCCTGCGCGAGGTCAATCCCAAGCAACGCGATCGCATTGCGCACCGCACTGGCCATATCCAGCGCCGACCCGGAAAGTGTGCCCTGCTCATCGACGCATTTGCCGTCGCGCACGATGATCTTCTTTCCCTGCAACATGAAAGAAGTCTGGTTAGTGCCAACATTCGACATGGCGTCGGTGACCAGCATGAAACGATCAGGGCCTTTGCAGCGCAATGCAATCTGTAACGTGACCGGCGACACGTGATGTCCATCGACAATGATGCCGCACCAGCTATTCTGGTCGTGCAAGGCTGCGCCGACAACGCCCGGTTCGCGGCTGGTCAAGGGCGACATGGCGTTGAACAAATGCGTGAAGCCGGCGAGACCGCAACGAAGCGCACTTTGGACGTCGGCACAGGTAGCATCGGTGTGACCGGCGGAAACTATTACCCCGCCGGCAACCAGCGACGAAATCGTTTCCGGCGTCGTCATTTCGGGGGCCAGCGTCACCAGCGTGCGGCCATTATTGAGAGACGAAAGGAGCGCGACCGCTTCGCTATCCAGCGTACGGAATTTGCTGGCGTCATGGGTTCCTTTGCGCGCCTCGTTCAAATAAGGGCCCTCAATATGAATGCCAATGGCGCCGGGTACATTCGCAGCGATCGCCGCACGAACCGCCTCGATGGCGCGAGCGACGACCGGGAGTTCGTCACTGATTAACGTCGGCAGCAAGCTGGTTGTGCCAAATCGTCGATGCGCGGCGGCGATGGTGCGAATGGTATCGATACAGGGGTCGTCATTGAACAAAACACCGCCACCGCCGTTCACCTGCACATCAATGAAGCCGGGCAGCAAAAGCCCACCTTTCAGATCCCGCGATGTGGCCGCCTTGCAGCACGGGTCGTCCGGATTGGTTATCGCAACAATACGGCCCTCGTCGATCAGCACGACACAGTCCGTCACCAGCCCGTCGTCAAGCAACACCCGTCCGTTGACCAGCGCCTCAAGCACTACAGCGTTTCCGTGACTTTGCGCAGATGCGGCGGTCTGTCCGGATCACAACCTCTGGCGATCGAGAGCGCGTTGGCAAGTTTATAAAAACTCTGTGCCAGCAACAGCGGCTGGATTGCCGGGTGCGCATCGATCGTCGGTAATTGCGTCGCGCCTGGAACGGCATTTCCAGCATGCAAGACCTCAACATTGCGGGCAATTAACTCGCGCGCCAACACCTCCATATCGGGACGCGTTTCGTCGCTCTGGGTGAACAGAAACGCGGGAAAATTCGCTTGCAAAAGTGCCTGTGGTCCATGGCGTACCTCTGCCCCGCTAAAAGCCTCCGCGTGAAGCCTGCAGGTCTCTTTGCATTTTAGCGCCGCCTCCTGTGCGATGCCGAGTCCCACTCCGCGCGCGATGACGAAAAGGTGCTCGGCGCGTACTAGCGTCGGCAAAGCCGGGCTCCAATCGAGCTGCCAGGCGCGCGCGAGCAGTTCCGGGGCATCTTTCAGCGCGTCCATCAACTGCTTGTCCTCGTTCCATCCAGCAACCAGGTGAACAATAGCGGCAAGAGAAGCGATATACGATTTGGTTGCCGCGACACTCTGCTCTGGCCCCGCACAGAGCGGAAGCAACACGTCAGCGATATCAGCCAGTGGCGAGTTGTCGGCATTGACCAATGCGACAATCGTGGCGCCGGCCGATTTTGCAGCAACGGCGGTCGCGACCAGATCGGGACTGCGCCCGGACTGCGAGATCGCCAGAAACAGGCACTGGCGCAGATCCTGCTGTATGCCGTAAACCGAGCTGACAGAGGGTGCAGCAGAAGCGGTGAGAACGCCAGTGCGAGTCTCGATGAGGTACTTGGCGAAAGTTGCCGCGTGATCTGAGCTGCCGCGCGCGCAAGTAATCACCACCCGCGGCGCCTGCGAGCGCAGTATGCTGCCGAGCTTCTCGGCTTGCAGGCGGTTGCGTTCAAATTGCGCCCGCACGACCTCTGCAGCCTCGGATGCCTCGCGGTACATATGCGTGGCCGCAAGGCTTGCGCTCCCGGCTGGTTTGTCTAGCATCACTGGATTCACCTTTCCTGCTCCAATTCGCCCGGTTCATTGTGGCGCGCTAAGCGCTGCGACGATGTTATCGGCTTCACCTTCGTGCCTCACAATCCCAAATACGGTTTGACGGCGTGCAGCAATAAGCGCCTTGTATAGAACCAATAAGATACCAGTTTACCGATGCAAATGTGAGCTTTGACATTCATGCGTCCCCGATTGGGCGGCGGTATCCCTTACCGACACACCCGTCCAACCGCTGCTTCAAGGATAA
The DNA here is from genome assembly GCA_031383585.1 of Betaproteobacteria bacterium. Taxonomy (GTDB): domain Bacteria; phylum Pseudomonadota; class Gammaproteobacteria; order Burkholderiales; family Usitatibacteraceae; genus UKL13-2. Next base: position 1,185 of record JANMZU010000805.1, on the reverse strand, counting down.
TGAGGACGGAAATCAGACTAATTGTGAATTGAAAGCCGCACCGCCATGAGACTACAACAGCTGCTGGGAGTCGAGCTGCCGATCATCCAGGCGCCCATGGCGGGCGTCCAGGCGAGCGCACTTGCGGTTGCCGTTTCCAATGCGGGCGGATTGGGCTCGCTACCCTGCGCCATGCTGACTCCGGAGACGATGCGTGCTGAACTCACGTTGATTCGCGCGCAAACCGCAAAGCCGTTCAATGTGAATTTCTTTTGCCATACTCCGCCAGCCCCGAGCGCCGAACGCGAGGCGACATGGCGCGCCGCGTTACAGCCTTACTTCAAAGAGTATGGAATTGACGCAGAAAGCATTCCGCCAGGCGCGGGCCGCTCGCCGTTCACCGCCGCTGCCGCCGATATATTGGAAGAGTTCAAGCCGGCAGTCGTAAGCTTTCATTTCGGCCTGCCACCCCCAGAATTACTTGCTCGCGTCCGAGCCTGGGGCTCGAAAATAATTTCCACTGCGACGACCGTTGACGAGGCCCAATGGCTGGCAGCAAACGGTGTCGACGCCATCATCGCGCAGGGAATTGAGGCGGGCGGCCATCGTGGCATGTTTTTAACCGGCGACCTCACCACCCAGGTCGGCTCCATGGCCTTGCTGCCACAGATTGTGCGAGCCGTGAATTTGCCGGTCATTGCAACGGGTGGCATCGTCGACGCCCGAGGCGTCGCCGCAGCGATGGAACTAGGTGCGGCTGGCGCGCAGATCGGTACAGCGTACCTGTTGTGCCCAGAGGCGACTACCAGTGCTGTGCATCGCGCTGCTCTCAAAAGCGGTGACGCCCGGCACACTGCGCTGACCAATCTCTTCACGGGGCGGCCCGCACGCGGCATTGTCAATCGAATCATGCGTGAGCTCGGCCCAATCTCAGCTGCCGCGCCCGATTTTCCGCTGGCGACGGCTGCCATCGCACCGCTGCGTGCGAAGGCGGAAAGTGCAGGCTTGGGCGACTTCTCACCGTTGTGGTCCGGCCAGAATTCCAGTGGCTGCAAAGAAGTCCCGGCAGCACAACTCACGCGCGAATTGGCGGCCGATCTTCATTGGCGGGCGCGACTCTAGAACATGGTTCAGGAAAGCGCGGCCGTCACGCGCCAGCTCAATGGCTGTCGCGCGTGCCGGGCGTGCGGTGCACCAGTCGGTCCC
>JANMZU010000698.1:0-1920 GCA_031383585.1 Betaproteobacteria bacterium | reverse complement strand
GCGAGATCCTGGGCACCAGCATCATCTTGTACGACCAGACCTGCGCCACGGAAAAACGCCGTCGCCGCAAGCGCGGCAATTTCCCCGATCCGCAAAAGCGCGTGGTGATTAACGACGCGGTGTGTGAAGGATGTGGCGATTGCGGCAAGAAATCCAACTGCGTCTCCATCTCGCCAGTCGAAACCGAATTCGGCAGAAAGCGCGCCATCGATCAAAGCTCTTGTAACAAGGATTACTCGTGTGTGAAAGGTTTTTGTCCGAGTTTTGTCACCATTGAAGGTGGCCAGCTGCGGAAGAAAACGCCGCTGATCTCGGAAGTCCTCGCGGCGTTGCCTGAGCCAGTTTTGCCGTCGCTCGACTCGCCGTATGGGATTCTGGTCACGGGGGTAGGCGGCACCGGGGTTGTGACTATCGGCGCGTTGCTGGGTATGGCGGGTCATCTGGAAGGCAAAGGCATTGCAGTACTCGATATGACGGGACTCGCGCAAAAGGGTGGCAGTGTTTATACCCACGTCCGTATTGCGAATAAGCCGGAGGAAATCTATGCGGTGCGAATCGCTGCCGGCGAGGCGAACGCCGTGCTCGGCTGCGACATGATCGTCTCCACGTCCGATGAGGCGATCGCCAAGATGCAGGTCGGCAAGACGCGCGGCATAGTCAATAGCGATGTCGCGACCACTAGCGAATTCACCAAGAATCCCGATTTGCATATTCCGGTGACGGAAATGCAGGGCGTCTTGCGTGAAGCAATGGGCGAATATGCAGGCAAGAGCGCGGTCGAATTTGTCGACGCATCTGCACTCACATCAGCGCTGATGGGCGACGCGATTTTCACCAACCCGTTCGTCATGGGATACGCATGGCAAAAAGGCATCATCCCGTTGGCCAATGCTTCGATCATGCGGGCCATTGAGCTGAACGGGCAGGCTGTCGACAAGAACAAGCAGGCTTTTGACTGGGGCCGCCGCGCCGCGGTCGATCTGAATTCGGTGCAGAAGATGGCGACGCCACCCGAAGCCAAACCGGAGTCGCAGCGCCTGTCGTCGACGATTGAAGAAATGGTTGAGCGCCGCAAGACCCATCTCACTGGCTATCAGAATGCGGCCTATGCAGACCGTTATGCCGCGCTGGTATCCAAAGTGCAAAAACTGGAAGCCGAAAAATTTCCGGGCAAGAAGGCGCTATCCGTTGCGATTGCGCGCTATTACTTCAAGCTGATGGCTTACAAGGACGAATACGAAGTTGCGCGCCTGTATGCAGATACCGATTTTGTGAAGCGCGTCGCCGCGCAGTTCGAAGGCGATTACAAATTGACCTTCAATCTGGCGCCGCCGATCATGAGTGATAGTGATCCGGTGACAGGGCAAGAGAGGAAACAGGTATTCGGGCCGTGGATGATGAGTGCGTTTGGTTTGCTTGCAAAATTCAAGGGGCTGCGTGGGACGGCGTTCGATATCTTCGGGTATACCGATGAGCGCAAGATGGAGCGGCAGTTGATTGGGGATTACGAGAAGACGATTGAGGAATTGATGAGCAGGGTATCGGCTGAGAATTATGAGTTGGCGGTGGATATTGCGTCGGTGCCGGAGTTTATTCGTGGGTTTGGGCATGTCAAGCATCAGCACTTGGTAGATGCTAAGAAGCGCGAAGCTGAATTGCTTGAGAGGTTTCGGAATCCGGTTGTTGGGGCGGCTCGGGAGATTCGGGTAAAGGTGGCGGCGTGAAACTAACAGAGGCTGATGAGGGCTCAATTCCCGCTCTTTTTTTAGGTCTTGCGAGATTTGTGCTCATCTGGGTACTTTTCTCGCCTACGATTACATGGGCAAGCACGGGACCTGGCTATTTTGGTCTCGTCTTTCCTCCCCTAGTCTTGCTAGGCGGCTTTATTACGGGAGTTGCTAGTGGAGGCGGCACTAGGCA
>JANMZU010000725.1:0-3483 GCA_031383585.1 Betaproteobacteria bacterium | reverse complement strand
CTTGACCAGATATGGCAACACTTCCTGCAGAGTCTTGTGTAGTGTCCAGGGCGGGTTCAGGACAAATAATCCGCTGCCTCGCATGCCGAAACCATCCGCGGATGGCGCCATTACTGACAGCGAAACATGCAACCAGTTTTTCACGGGGAGCGTCTTCAGCGCAGCGGGCAGACGCTGACTGTCGGCACGCGACAGTTGCGGATACCAAAGCATGTAAGTGCCAGTGGCGAAGCGGATCAAAGCGTCTTTCAGAGCGACAACAACATTGCTGTAATCAGTCTTTTCCTCAAACGAGGGGTCTATCAGTACCAGGCCGCGACGCGGCAAGGGGGGTAATACGGCTTTGAGACCGGCGTACCCGTCCTTGGCGGCGATGATTGTACGGCGCTGCGCAGACGCACCGAGCGCACGAAAATTGTCCTGAAGCAAGGCGCTGTCAGTACTATGCAATTCAAACATACGCAATCGATCCTGTGACCGCAATAGACGTTGCGCGATCCACGGCGAACCGGGATAGGCGTTGAGCGCCCCATCGGGATTGAGTTCGCGCACCAGATCTACATACCCTGCCAGTGCCGCCGGCATGTCTTTTCGATTCCAGAGACGACCAATACCGTCTACATGTTCGGCAAGTTTGGTGGCATAGCCGATGTCCAGACCATACATCCCCGCACCGGCGTGGGTGTCGACATACCAGAACGGCGTTTCCTTCTGAACAAGATGGGCAATGAGCTCGGTCAGAACAAAGTGCTTTAGTACGTCGGCGTGATTGCCTGCGTGAAAGGCGTGGCGGTAGCTAAGCATGTCGAATGTCGTCGGAAGTTTTCTTGCCAATGCAGGCGAGAGTAACAGGGAATGCGAATTGATTAATTGAACAGGGTTCAATACTCTTGCATTTCCCGGCTTCGTAGCCGATTGTCGTGTCGTCGCCTCGTTTACCCTGCTTGCGCCAAAAACCCGTTTCCGCTTATAATTCAGGGCTTTCCTGCTTCCGCAGGGAACAGTTACCGGTTCACAACCGGCCCGTTATCCGTTGTCAACGGATTGTTTAACAGGCGCAGAGTCACACCGACTCATAGCCAAACAGGAGAGTCACCATGGTAGTTATTCGCTTGTCGCGCGGTGGCGCGAAGAATCGCCCTTTCTACAACATCGTCGTTGCTGACTCGCGCAATCCGCGCGATGGTCGCTTCGTCGAGCGCGTTGGTTTCTACAATCCGCTGGCCAAAGAAGGCGAAGAAGGCGTCCGCATCGCGATGGATCGCCTGACCTACTGGCAAGGCAAAGGCGCACAAGCGTCCGATACCGTTACGCGCCTGATCAAAAAATACGGCAAGAAAGTCGTCGTCGCTGCGTAGTTCTGCAGACGGTTGCAGCCAGCTCGTACCAGTCAAACAGGCCAGCCAAAAAATGGATGATGTCGTTGTCATGGCGCGCGTCGCCGGTGCCTTCGGCATCAAAGGTTGGCTCAAACTTCACACCTTTACCCAGTCGCCTGACAGCCTTGATGCCTATGCCTCATGGCTGTTAAAAGGTGACAAGGGTTGGGAAGAGTTTGAACTTGAAGACTTTGCGGTCAACGCCAAAGGCGCGGTCGCCAAGCTGAAAGGCTGTGACGACCGGTCTGCCGCGGAAAACCTGACAAAGCGCGACATCGGTATTCCGCGCGATGCACTGGAGGATGCTGGTGACGGTGAAGTATTCTGGTTTGATTTGATCGGCTGCGATGTGGTGAACACCGCTGGCGAGAAATTCGGCAAGGTTGAAACACTACTTGAGACTGGTGCCAATGACGTGCTCGTCGTTAAGCTAGGCACCGAGGAAATACTGATCCCTTATCTGGATGATGTGATTTTGAAGGTAGATCGTGAGGCCAAGCTGATCACAGTGAATTGGAATCAGGATTTTCAATGATGGTGCAAGGGTGACGAAGCGGTACGGCGTCATCACCCTGTTTCCGGAGATGTTCGACGCGATTGCGGATTTTGGTGTGACGCGTCGCGGGTTGGATGAAAAAGCCTGGGAACTGAAGTGCTGGAACCCACGTGAATTTGCAGTAAACGCATACAAAACCATCGATGATCGCCCCTACGGTGGCGGCCCCGGGATGGTGATGATGGCGGAACCGTTGAACGCGGCGCTGGACGCGGCAACGGAGCAACAAGTGGCAGGTGGCGTAGCAAAACCAAAAGTGGTTTACGTCACACCGCAAGCTAAACCAATCACGGATGCAGGCATCCGCGAATTGGCGAATGAAGATGGTCTCATTTTTTTATGTGGCCGTTACGAAGGGATCGACGAGCGACTGATTGAGGCGCGCGTCGATATGGAAGTTTCAATTGGTGATTACGTGCTGTCAGGCGGCGAACTGGCCGCGATGGTGATCATCGATGCGATGGTAAGGTTGCTGCCCGGTGTGTTGGGCGATGGGCAATCAGCGGTGGAGGATTCATTCTCGCCGACGCGTGACGGGTTGCTCGATCATCCGCACTACACGCGGCCGGAAAGCTGGAATGGCCAGGTGGTACCGCCGGTGTTGATGAGTGGAGACCACGCCAAGATTCAGGCTTGGCGCCGCAAACAGGCGCTCAAGCGAACGCAGGAACGGCGCGCAGATTTGATGCAAGGCGGGACATGGAACAAACAGGATTTGAAACTGCTTGGCGAAATTCGCAACACGGCCAGGCAGGAGCAAGAGAAGTAGCAACGCAGCAGTAGTCATAACAAAACGCGCACACCAGCCGCCAGTTTCGGGCTGCTCTATGCGACAGGCTCGAAGCAGGACTTCAGCCGCCAACATGAAAGGAAAGAAAATGAATCTGATTGAAACGCTGGAAAAGGAAGAAATGGCCCGTCTGAACAAGACGATCCCTGCATTCGCACCAGGCGACACAGTTATCGTCAACGTCAACGTGATCGAAGGTGAGCTCAAACGCGTTCAGGCTTTCGAAGGTGTCGTCATTGCCAAGCGCAATCGCGGCCTCAACTCCTCATTTATCGTCCGCAAGATTTCGTCGGGAGAAGGCGTGGAGCGTACATTCCAATCGTATGCACCAACCATCGCATCCATCGAAGTCAAGCGTCGTGGCGATGTACGCCGCGCCAAGCTCTACTATCTGCGCGATCGTTCGGGCAAATCGGCACGTATTAAAGAGAAACTGGATTACGTTTCCACGCAGACCAAGGGCGAATAAGTTTTCACCCGCTGCAAACAAAAATGGCACACCTAGTGTGCCATTTTTGTTTTTGCAATCTGAACTATAGATCGCGTGACGCAAACGTATCGCACGCCTTCAAACTACCCGTCTCAAACCCGGTCTTGAACCAGCGTACGCGTTGCGCCGACGAACCATGCGTAAACGAGTCCGGCACCACTACACCTCGCGATTGTTTCTGCAGCATGTCGTCTCCAATAGCATTGGCCGCCTTTAGTGCCTCATCGACATCGCCCGGATCAAGAAACGGTTTGGCCTTGTTGGCGTG
>JANMZU010000693.1:0-1571 GCA_031383585.1 Betaproteobacteria bacterium | reverse complement strand
CCGCACAAAAACAGCATAAACACCTAATTATTATAGCCATTCGTTCGCACCCATCACACGCCCTCTGCGCATTCAAAGCCAACATGAATCACGAGTTCTCCCGAATCAAGCGCCTTCCCCCCTACGTCTTCAACATCACGTCCGAGCTTAAAATGGCCGCACGCCGCCGCGGCGAAGACATCATTGATATGTCGATGGGTAACCCGGACGGGGCTACCCCACAACACATCGTTGACAAGCTGGTCGAAGCGTCAAAACGCCCCAGCACGCACGGCTATTCAGTATCCAAAGGCATTCCACGCCTGCGCAAAGCAATCACTGATTGGTACAAGCGCCGCTACGACGTTGAGTTCGACCCAGATACAGAAGCGATCGTCACCATCGGTTCCAAAGAGGGCCTTGCGCATCTGATGCTGGCAACACTTGACAGTGGTGACACGGTACTGGTGCCGAATCCGAGCTATCCGATTCATATTTACGGTGCGGTTATCGCCGGCGCGCAGATCAAGCATGTGCGAATGACAGAAGGTGTCGATTTCTTCGAAGAAGCGGAGCGTGCGATTCGCGAGACATATCCGAAGCCGAAAATGTTGATCCTGGGTTTTCCGTCGAACCCTACCGCGATGTGCGTAGAGCTTGATTTTTTCGAGCGCATCGTCGCGCTGGCCAAGGCCAACAATGTGCTCGTCGTCCACGATCTGGCATACGCCGACATTACCTTTGATGGCTGGAGGGCACCGTCGATCATGCAAGTGCCCGGCGCGCGAGATGTCGCCGTCGAATTTTTCACCATGTCCAAAAGCTACAACATGGCGGGCTGGCGCATTGGTTTCATGGTGGGAAACAAGGCCTTGGTTGCAGCGTTGGCAAAAATTAAGGGCTATCACGACTACGGTACTTTTACGCCTATTCAGGACGCCGCCATTGCTGCGCTCGATGGCCCTCAGGAATGCGTTGCGGAAGTCGTGGCTGAATATCAGTTGCGCCGCGACGTCCTGCACAAAGGCTTGGCCGAAGCCGGTTGGCAAACGACAAAACCCAAAGCCTCAATGTATATCTGGGCGAAGATTCCTGCGCCATACATGAAATTGGGTTCGCTAGAGTTTGCGAAAAAGCTCCTCGCCGAAGCGAAAGTGTCGGTTTCACCGGGCATCGGTTTTGGCGACTACGGTGACGATCATGTCAGATTTGCGTTGATCGAGAATACGGAGCGAACCAGGCAGGCTGTTCGCGGCATCAAAGAGATGTTCAAGAAAGACGGATTGATGTGAGCGTATTGCAGACGTTTCGCTGGGCGAGCAGGTGGATGCTCCCATGAACATCATTGCGATTACCGACGCTGCACGCGACCTCGCAGAGCCCGATTGGCTGAAGCGGGCCGAAGCGGTGCATCGCCAGTTGCGTCCACAGCTACCCGCCGACTATGTTGGGCGGATGCGTGAAATATTCGCGGGCGGAGCGGAGATGGCCGTGAGTGTGCGGGCCGGCAAGGTGTGCGGCATTGCCGTATTTCGCATTCTTGAGAAAACCTTCAGCGGCCGGGAGCTTTACTGCGACGATCTGGTTGCTGA
>JANMZU010000623.1:0-2741 GCA_031383585.1 Betaproteobacteria bacterium | reverse complement strand
GAATTGCGCAATCGATTCCGCGCCATGGCGGTTCGAGGTCCCAACGCAGTCGCTGCCGGTATCGCCGCCGCCAATCACCACGACATGTTTGCCCGTGGCGGTGAGTTGGCCCGGCACGACATCACCGGCGACCACTTTATTTTGTAGCGGCAAGAAATCCATGGCGAAGTGAATGCCGGCAAGATCGCGTCCTTTCAGCGGCAAATCGCGCGGCCATTCGGCCCCGCCGGAGAGCACCACGGCGTCGAAGTCGGCCATCAATACTTCGGCGGGTGTATCGACTCCAATATTCTGGTTAACGCGAAACTTAACGCCCTCTGCCTCCATCTGCGCCACACGCCTGTCGATGTGAGACTTCTCCATTTTAAAATCCGGAATGCCGTAGCGCAGCAGACCGCCGATGCGATCACTCTTTTCGAATACGACAACATCGTGCCCGACACGCGCAAGTTGCTGGGCAACCGCCATACCAGCAGGACCAGAGCCGACCACCGCGACGCGCTTGCCGGTGCGATGTTTGGCCGGCAGCGGCGCCACCCAGCCCATTTCCCAGCCCTTGTCGATGATCGCGTGTTCAATCGACTTAATGCCCACGGCGTCATCGTTGATATTGAGCGTACAGGCGGCCTCACAAGGCGCCGGACAGACGCGACCGGTGAATTCGGGGAAATTGTTGGTTGAATGCAATGTGTCGAGCGCCTCGCGCCAGTTTTGGCGGAACACCAGATCATTGAAGTCGGGAATGATGTTATTGACAGGGCAGCCGGATTGGCAAAACGGAATGCCACAATCCATACACCGCGCGCCCTGTTGCTTGGCTTCGCTATCAGTTAGATGAAGCACAAACTCCTGATAGTTTTTGACTCGCTCGGCGGGCGCAATCGATGCCTCGCTCAAGCGCTGGTATTCCAGAAATCCGGTCGGCTTACCCATTCAAATATTCACCATTAATCATGTTGTGGTTGGTCTGCTTGATGCCGCTTTTGCTTGATGCCGCTTTTTGCTTTTAGCCGCTTCTGCCTTAGGCGGCTTTTTGCTTGTCTACATCATTGGCGGCGCCCCTTTTTGCCGTCATTTCTTTAAGTGCGCGCCGGTATTCGGTTGGCATTACCTTGACGAACTGGCGCGACCACTTGGGCCAATTGCCGAGGATGTCCATCGCGCGCTGGCTACCGGTGTATTTGGCGTGATTCTCAACTAGCGACTTCAGCAGCGCGGTGTCAGAAACACCCAGATGCGACGCCGTCGTGACGGACTCCGACAACGCTTCGAGCTCGACCATCGCCAAATTGCATCGATCCTTGAAAATACCTTCCTCGTCGAGCACGTAGGCGACGCCACCGGACATGCCTGCACCGAAATTGCGGCCGGTCGCGCCGAGCACGACCACGGTGCCGCCGGTCATGTATTCGCAGCCATGATCGCCCGTCCCTTCGACAACGGCAGACGCGCCCGAATTGCGTACGCAGAATCGTTCGCCTGCGACGCCGCGAAAATAAGCTTCGCCTGCAATCGCGCCATACATCACCGTATTCCCGACGATGATATTTTCCGTCGGGTCACCTTTGAAATCTGCATGCTGCTTGACGATCACTCGGCCACCGCTGAGGCCTTTGCCAACATAATCGTTACCTTGTCCGGTGAGTTCCATCGTGATGCCATGCGCAAGAAAGGCCGCGAAGCTCTGGCCCGCTGTACCGCTGAGTTTGATGTTGATCGTGTCGTCAGGCAATCCGGCGTGTCCGTAGCGCTTGGCGACTGCTCCAGACAGCATCGCACCGGCGGTGCGATTCAGATTTCGAATCGTGGTTTCGATGCGTACCTTTTGCTGCGACTCAAGCGCAGGTTTTGCTTCCGCGATCAGCTTGTGATCGAGTGCTTCAAGCAAGCCGTGGTCTTGCGTCTCGCAATGGTGGCGAGCAACCTCTTTTGGCATGTCGGGCATATGGAAAATACGCGAAAAATCCAGCCCTTTGGCTTTCCAGTGCTCCACACCTTTCCTCGTTTCCAGTAAGTCAGCCCGCCCGATGAGGTCCTGAAATTTTCGGATGCCCATGGCAGCCATCAGTTCGCGCACTTCTTCTGCGATAAAGAAGAAGAAGTTGACGACGTGCTCAGGCTGACCGGAAAATTTCTTTCGCAATACCGGGTCTTGTGTCGCCACGCCGACCGGACAGGTATTGAGGTGGCATTTGCGCATCATGATGCAACCCTGCACGACCAGCGGCGCTGTTGCGAAACCGAATTCGTCCGCGCCCAGCAGTGCACCAATCAAGACATCGCGGCCGGTTTTCATCTGCCCGTCGACCTGCACGGCGATGCGACCGCGCAACCTATTCAGCACCAGCGTTTGCTGCGTTTCAGCGAGACCTAATTCCCATGGTGTGCCAGCATGCTTGATCGACGAGACCGGCGAAGCGCCGGTGCCGCCGTCGTGGCCGGCAATCGTGACGTGATCGGCTTTTGCCTTGGCGACACCTGCGGCTACCGTGCCGACGCCGACTTCAGATACCAGCTTCACCGATATCGATGCACTTGAATTGCAATTCTTGAGATCGTGTATCAGTTGGGCCAAATCTTCGATCGAATAAATATCGTGATGCGGCGGCGGCGAGATCAGTTCCACTCCCGGCGTTGCGTAGCGCAATTTGCCGATGTATTCCGAGACCTTGTGGCCCGGTAACTGCCCACCTTCACCCGGCTTGGCGCCCTGCGCCATCTTGATCTGAATTTGATCCGCT
>JANMZU010000622.1:0-2969 GCA_031383585.1 Betaproteobacteria bacterium | reverse complement strand
CCTTCAAGATCCAGGTGGCAATGGACGGCATTCTCGATAATTTCCCCAATCGTGCAATTGCGTTCTTCCTGCGCCGTATGGTGTTTCCACGCGGGTTGACATTGATACAGCCTAGCGACGAAATGGGCCATCAGGTCGCGGATCTGCTGATCCAGCCATCGGCCGCACGCAGCCGCCTCATCGCGGGCATGTATCTGCCCAAGAGCGATACCGATTTGATGGGCAAACTGGAAGCGGCAATGCATGCTGTGATCGCGGCAGAGCCCATCGACGCAAAGGTACGTGCTGCCAAGAAGGCAGGCCGCCTGAGCGCGCATGGTGCCGACGCACAGTATGAGGAGGCGATGAAACTGTCCGTGATCACCGAGACAGAACTCGCACTCTGGAAGCGGGCGCGTGCACTTCAGCACGACATCATCATGGTCGATGATTTTGACAAACACTTCGGCAAGGAAACTGCCAGCAAACCGGCGGAGTGGGCCCACGCCGAGGCTGCCGAATGAGTGGGAAAGTCTATGTCGTCGACGGTGCACGCACGCCCTTCCTGAAAGCCAAAAGCAAGCCTGGACCGTTCTCCGGCGGTGATCTGGCGGTTGGCTGTTCACGACCGCTGTTGGCGAGACAAAAATTCTCGCCAACGCAGTTTGACGAAGTCATCGTAGGTGCTGCCATGCCGTCGGCTGATGAAGCCAACATTGGGCGTGTCGTGTCGTTGAGGCTCGGTTGTGGAGACAAAGTGCCGGCTTGGACGGTGATGCGAAATTGCGCGTCGGGCATGCAGGCGCTCGATTCCGCGTGCATGAACATCCTCGCAGGAAAATCAAATCTGGTGTTGGCTGGCGGCACTGATGCCATGAGCCATGCGCCGCTGTTGTTCGGCCCGGCAATGGTGAACTGGTTGGCTGATTGGTACGGTGCAAAATCTTTTGGACAGCGTGCTGGCGTGGCCGTCAAATTCCGGCCCGCGTACCTCGCACCCGTCATTGCCATTCTCAAAGGTCTGACCGATCCTATCGTCAAGCTTTCCATGGGACAGACCGCAGAAATCGTTGCGAAACGCTTTGGCATCACCCGGCAGATGATGGACGAATTCGCTGCCGACTCCCATCGCAAGGTGCTGGCCGGACGCGAGGCCGGACATTATGGGGAAATCGAACCGCTGATCGACGGCAAGGGGGTTGTGTACAAAGATGACGATGGCGTGCGTACCGATTCCACACCGGAACGTCTCGCAAAATTGCGCCCGGTTTTTGACAAAACCTATGGCAACGTAACGGCTGGCAACTCCTCGCAGGTGACCGATGGCGCCGCGATGTTGATCCTGGCGTCCGAAGCGGCCGTCGAAAGATTTGGTTTGAAGCCGCTCGGCGCGATTATTGACTCTCAATGGAGTGCGCTCGATCCCTCAGAGATGGGATTAGGGCCAGTGCACGCCATCACACCGATGCTGCAACGCCATAACCTGGGCCTGAACGATCTGGACGCATTGGAGATCAACGAGGCGTTCGCTGCACAAGCGCTGGGCTGTCTGGCGGCGTGGGAATCAGAAGGTTACTGCAGGGAAAAGCTTGGACTGGACGCTGCCGCCTTTGCCAAATTCGGCAAAATGGATCGTGCCAAGTTCAACGTCGACGGCGGCGCAATTGCATTGGGCCATCCGATTGGCGCGTCCGGTGCGCGAGTCGTTCTGCACGCCTTGAAAACGTTGGAGCGCACCGGAGGCAGATACGCCGCAGCGTCGCTATGCATCGGCGGCGGGCAGGGCGGCGCAATGTTGCTAGAACGCGTCTGACCCGCAAATATCAGCTATGAAACCCGTACTCACCATCCGCGCCTGACGGATATGTGGCCGCGCGCAGTCCTGTTCGACCTTGACGACACGCTGTTTGATCACCGGCGGGCCTCAACGCTTGCGTTGCGCGCGATGCATGAGGTGCACGCGCCAACATTGCCATTCGAGCCATTTGCCGCCAAACACGCCGAGGTACTGGAAATTTTTCACGCACGCTTTCTCGCTGGTGAGTTCACATTGGATGAAGCCCGCGTTGCACGCATGCAAGCGCTATTTGCCGCCTTTGGCGCCGAAATCGATCACCGGACGGCGCTCGAAGCCGCGCAGCTCTATCGCGAGGGCCATCAGGCAAACCGGCATCTGGTTCCCGGCGCAATCGAGTTGCTGAACGTATTGCGTCAACACTGTCGGCTGGGAGTGGTGACCAACAACAGCACGGCAGAACAAATTGAAAAACTGCGGGTGCTCAATATAGCCGGCTACTTCGACACGGTGGTGATCTCTGAAGATGTCGGGGTCACCAAACCTGACCCGAAGATTTTCGCAATCGCCTTGCAGCGCATTGGTGCGCGCCCGCACGAAACGGTGTTTGTCGGCGACAACTGGACCAACGATATCGTTGGTGCCACTAATGCGGGTATCGCTGCTGTATGGTTGAGCCACGATGGAAAAACACCAGCATTGGCGGACTTCCCAGAGCAAAAGCGGTCTGAAAGCCGCGTGGATGTTGGGGTTTCGCATCCACATGTCTCCAAGGTCAATTCGCTCACACCCGCAGCGACGGCAATTGCCGCTATCAAAACAGCATTCAAAAATCGCACTATCGGAGCAGAACATGAGCAACTGGAAACACTGGCGTCTTGAAACGGACGCCGATAATCTCGCCTGGCTGACGTTTGACCGTGCCGAAACGAGCACCAACACGTTTTCAAGCGACGCACTGCGTGAACTCGCCGATATCTGCCACACACTGAGCGCGCTGGCTAAAAAGCCCAATGGCCTCGCCATTCTTTCGGCAAAGGAAAATGGTTTTGCGGCTGGAGCCGACATCGACGAATTCACCACGCTCAAAAGCGCCGAAGAAGCCTTCGCCTTCACCACGCTCGGCAACGTCGTGTTCGATCAGGTTGCAGCATTACCCTTTGCCACCGTGGCGCTGATTCACGGCTTCTGCATG
>JANMZU010000595.1:0-2311 GCA_031383585.1 Betaproteobacteria bacterium | reverse complement strand
GTCGATGTGCTTGCCGTCTATCGTCACTTTCCAGTCGCGCTCTATGGCATCAACAAACTCACCATCACAACCGCTGCTGATCAACAACATGCCGGGATGGGGCTGCATAGCAATTGCGGGCTCTTCGTTGAAGTTGGTGTTGGACACGGCCAATGACGTTAAAGCCTGGTTCGGCGTAGCAGCATAAGCATCGTACGCGAGGACAAGGGCGAGCCCCGCAGCGATGACGCTCACCGCAACGCCGCAAAGCACTGCAGCCAGAAACATGCGAAGAAAATCCAACATCACGAATTGCATACGGTCTACGCCGGGTTGTGGTGAGGCCTTTCGTCTTGCCCAGATCATTCTCATGCTTGATTCCTCAGTAGTGGTGAGCGACCTGAGTATTTAGCGGCATGATTCGGGCAGCTTTGGGTCACAAAAAATGACTCACTGACGAGCGAATGTGGCAGCAAAATGACGTGAGTAGTCGAGTGCACACGAGGTGCCGGGTGTTGCGGTATATTCGGCGCAGAGATACATCACTCGGATACTTGGAAGCCAGCACATGGGGAAGCGCATCGCAATTGTTGAGGACGACGAGGCCATTCGTCAGAATTACAGCGACGCACTGCGTCGGAGCGGCTATGAGGTTGAGATTTACGCGGCGCGACCCGAGGCGCATGCCGCGTTCAAAAGCCGACTGCCGGACCTCGCGATCCTGGATATCGGTTTGGGCGACGAAATCGACGGGGGGTTTTCCCTGTGCCGTGACCTTCGCGCCCTGTCGTCGTCGCTGCCGATAATTTTTCTTTCCGCGCGCGACAGCGACTTCGACGTTGTTTCGGGACTGCGGCTGGGAGCGGACGACTACGTGACGAAAGAGGTAAGCATGCCGCATTTGCTTGCACGCATTGCCGCGTTGTTTCGTCGGCTGGAGGCGATGAAAGTGCCCAGCCGCGCAGAGGACGTGCTGCATCGGGGCAATATCGTGCTGGATATCAACCGGCTTTCTGTCGGATGGAAACAAGTCGATGTTGCGCTTACCGTCACCGAATTTTGGATGATTCACGCGTTGGTCAAGTTTCCTGGCCACGTTAAAAATCGCGATCAACTCATGCGCGAGGCCGAACTAACGGTCGATGACAATACGATTACCTCGCATATGAAACGCATTAGAAAAAAGTTCATTGCAGTCGACCCGGCGTTTGACGCGATTGAAACAGTCTACGGCATGGGGTACCGCTGGCAGGTCGTCTGACGCGCATGCAAACAACACCGTTTCGCCATAGCATTCGCACCCGACTATTGCTTATTGCGATATTGCTGCTGTTGATTCCGATCATCGGCTTTCGTTTTGTTCAGCAAATGGAACAGCTTTTGCGCGAAGGTCAGCGTCAGGTTCTCGTCAGCGCGGCAAAACTGCTTTCGGTAACGCTGTCAGATCGTCCGCCGCTGTTTGCTGAACCAATGTCCGAAGATGAAACGGAACAAGCCGAGCGTCGCAAAATGTTGGCACTTTTTGGTAGCGCCGATCCGGAAATGGCAGCGCAACTTGGCAGTGCGTACTTGCCGTCCGATGAAATTGAAAAGGTGTTAGGTGTGGTTGCAAAAAATGCCACGCGCATTTGGGTAGTTGATGCCCGCTCTCGGGTACGGGGACTAGCCGGAAGTTTGCAAAACATGGATGTGAATAAGCCAACTACTGGCTTTTTGCAGCAACTGTACACTACAGCGGTTCGTCCAATCTTACGGCTCTTTGCTCACGAGCCTGGCGTAAATATTTCCGAAGATCCGCGCCAGGCTACACAGACGGTAATGAACCAGGTTGAGCGGGCACTTTCGGGGCAACCAACTGCGTATCCCCGTTTTGCAAATGACGGCCTTGCTACGGTTATGTCGGCTGCGCAGCCGATCTGGCAGGGTGACAGTATTGTCGGGGCTGTGGTTGTTGAGGAGACGACGAGCGGTTCGCAGTCCATTACGTTTGCAGCGCTGGAGTCATTGCTCGCGATGACTTTAGTTGTTCTGTTGGTTGGCTTTGGCGCCTTGTTGATGTTTGCCTGGCGACTGGCGCACCGCGTACGCGTGCTTCAGCGAGAAACAGAAACAGCGATCGATGCACAGGGCCGCATCATGGGGAAGATTTCCGGTTCGAGTTCAAGGGATGAGATAGGCGCGCTGTCGCTGTCATTGGAGGCAATTCTTTTACGTTTGGCCCAATACAATAACTACCTTGAGCAGATGGCCGCACGCCTGTCGCACGAATTACGAACACCCTTGGCTGTAGTGCGATCTTCTCTGGACAACTTACGTGCGACGAAGGTATCGC
>JANMZU010000593.1:0-3723 GCA_031383585.1 Betaproteobacteria bacterium | reverse complement strand
CGCGCCCTACGCTACTTACTTTGGCTATCTGGCTTATGTACCTGGATCGTCATCTGCTCTGTCGCTGGCATGGGGAAATCCCATCGCTGCAGCAACCCTGACCGACTTTACGATATCGTGCCTGGTGTTTTGGCCCTTCGTTTTTACTGAATCCAAAAAACTCGGGATACGATACTGGTGGCTGTTCGTTGTTACGAACATTTTTGTCGGTCTGTCGTTTGCGCTTCCGGCGTTCCTGTTTGTGCGAGAGCAGCGGCTAATGCGCCGCGCGGCATAGCTTGCGTCCGCAGGAAAGCCATTACCCACCGCCCTCGCTTGCGTGGGCCATGTGGGGTCTGGGGGCGGCACTTTATTTCATCGGTTTCTACCAGCGCGTTGCACCTGCTGTTATCACAGTGGAGCTGTCGCAGGCGTTCGGGCTGACCGCGGCGGCGCTGGGCAATCTGTCGGCGTTTTATTTCTATAGCTATGTGGCAATGCAAATCCCGACGGGTTTGCTCGCCGATCGATTCGGCCCGCGCGTGTTGTTGACGGTCGGCGCCGCCATCGCAGGGCTGGGCACGGCGGTGTTTGCGATGGCGCCGGACATGTGGACTGCAAACCTGGGTCGCCTGCTGATTGGTGGCTCGGTGGGCGTCGCGTTCGTATCGATGCTGAAGCTGGCGAGCCACTGGATGCCCTCGCGTCAGTTTGCGCTGACCTCGGCGCTGGCGCTTGCCATTGGTGTATTTGGTGCTGTTTCTGCCGGCGCGCCGCTGCGAATTTTGGTCGATGAATTTGGCTGGCGCGCGTTGATGTGGGCGAGTGCAGGCACGACACTGGTGCTGGCTATCGTCACCTGGTTCATGGTGCAGGACGACCCCGGCACACGCGGCTACAAAAGCTACGCCGACCACACGCGTGCGCCTGAGCGAACTGAAGTTGGGGTCTTTACAGGGCTTAAAGCGGCAGTAGGGAATCGTAACGTGATCCTGCTGTTTTTTATCGCCGGTGCGCCCAGCTCGATCATTCTCACCTTTGCCGGTTTGTGGGGTGTACCTTTTCTGACCACGCACTATGGCCTTAGCCAGGCCAACGCTGCCGGGCTTTGTTCGACCATGATGGTCGCTTGGGCGGTGGGCAGCATTAGTTATGGCGCGGCCTCGGACCGCCTGGGGCGCCGCAAGCCTTTCTTCTTTGGGGGCTTGGCGGTGACGCTGGCGCTGTGGGCAACCCTTATCTATGTGCCCAATCTGCAATACGCCTGGTTGGTGGCGCTGATGATCGGCATTGGCTTCTTTGGCGCATGCTTTATTCTGAGCTTTGCGTTCGCCAAGGAGTCGGGGCCAGCGCATTTGGCCGGGACTGTTTCAGGCGTCGCCAACATGGGCGTCATTCAAGGGCCGATGTATATGCAGCCGCTGGTGGGCATCATTCTGGATCGAACCTGGACTGGCGCCAGCGTCCAAGGAAAGCGCGTCTTCGATCTGGTGTCCTATCAGCAGGGCTTTTCACTGATGCTGGTCTGGGGTGCGCTCGCGCTAATCCTGTTGCTGTTCACACGCGAGACCTTTTGCCGGCAACGTACTTGAAACTTCCGGGATTTCCTCAGGATGCGTGTGGTGTTGTTGGCACTGTCGCGCGCGACAGTCGCAAGTAACCCACCCAGCAAAGCAGTCCTGAGGCGAGGAGGGCGGCCATGGCCACGGCCAGCCACTTGGGGGAAAACGAAACTGCGGGTGAGACAACGCCTGCCACCAGCGTATTGACGACTCCTGAAACAAAGCCCATCAGCGACGCGGCCATCCCCCTGCGAGTTGGGAAGAGATCTAGAATGCGCAGTGAAATGGTCGGCATCGCCATGGCGCTGCCCAGCGCATAAAAGAAGATCGGGATGACCGCCCATGGCACCGATGGCGTTAGAAAGAGGCTATAGGCGACATTCACAATCGCAGCGGTACCCATGAACCAATAGGCGCGGGCCACCGTCTGCGCCGGCTTCAGCTTGCCGGCCGCACGCCCGGAAAGAAACGCACCGGCCATGATGCCAGCGATGCCGGGCAGAAACAGCCAGGCATATTCCTGCGGGCCGAGCTTTAGGTGCTCGGGAAGAAACACCGGCGCGGAAAGTATGTAGAGAAAAAATCCGTTGAAGTTGAGTCCAACTGCCAGCGACAGCAGCAGGAATTTCGGCGACGCGCCAACCTCCCGGTAGCCCAACAACAGCGGGCGCGGACGAAACGAATGACGCTTTTCTTCAGGCAGAGTTTCATGAAAGCCATAGTGGCTCATGACGATCAGGATCAGCGTGAACACGGCCATGAACCAGAAAATCGACTGCCAGCCAAACCAGACATAAAGATGCCCGCCCAGAATCGGCGCCACGGCCGGCGCCAGGCCAAACCAGAGTGTCACCATCGACATCAACTTCTGCGCTTCTGTGTCATCGAACAGGTCGCGAATCATCGCGCGTCCGACCACCATCCCGGCACCAACAGAGACGCCTTGCATCGCGCGGAAAAATATCAGTTGTCCGACACTTTCGGAAAGCGCGCAGCCAACTGAAGCAATGGCGAAAACACTTAATCCAACGAGGATCACCGGTTTGCGGCCATAGCTGTCCGAAAGCGCGCCGTGGAACAGGAACATGAATGCAAATGCGGCGAGATATACGGACAGTGTCTGCTGCATCTCCAGCGTCGTGGCATGCAGATCTTGTGACATGCCGCCAAACGCCGGCATGTAGGTATCTACCGCAAACGGGCCGATGGTGGCGAGCGCGGCAAGAAGCAGTGCCAGGAGCCAGCGTGGCGTTTGGTGATGCGCGTGATGGGTTGTCATGCTGCTATTTTGGTGACCACTATGTTTGATGCGGCTTCACAGACTCTTTTGTCCTATCAGCCGCACTGGTGCTTGAGTTTACAAATAACTCGCCGAAACTTAAACCGGTCCCTTATCCATCTTGCGATACTGTATCGCCTCGGCGATATGCGCTGTCGCGATGTCCGCACTATCCGCCAAATCCGCAATCGTCCGGGCGAGCTTCAGCACACGATGATACGCACGTGCAGAAAGCCCCATGCGCTGAATGGCATTCTTCAGTAAATCCTCACCCGCTTCACTCGGCTTGCAATGGACGTCAATCTCTTGTGGCAGGAGCTTGGTATTGGGCTTGCCTTGCCGGTCGAGTTGTTTTTGATACGCGACATTCACGCGCTGCCGAATGGTTTGGGAGCTTTCTCCCTTGGCTGCTTTGACCAGTTCCAGATGCGGCAATGCAGGCACTTCAATTTGAATATCGATGCGATCTAGCAGCGGACCGGAAATTTTATTGCGGTAACGCGCTACCTGGTCGGGTGTGCACCGGCATTTGTTCATGTAATGCCCCAGATAGCCGCAGGGGCAGGGGTTCATGGCTGCGAGGAGCTGAAACTCTGCAGGGAAATCCGCCTGTCTTGCCGCGCGCGAAATGGTGATACGGCCTGATTCCAGCGGTTCGCGCAGTACTTCCAGAACGCTACGATCAAATTCGGGGAGCTCATCCAGGAACAGTACGCCATGATGCGCGAGCGATATTTCACCGGGTTTCGGATTGCTTCCTCCGCCGACCAGGGCGACGCCGCTCGCCGTGTGATGAGGCGAACGAAAGTTGCGCTTTTTCCACGATGCAATCTTGAAGCCGCCACTCGCCAGACTCTGGACTGCAGCGGCTTCCAGTGCTTCAGCGTCGGTCATGTCTGGAAG
>JANMZU010000522.1:0-1933 GCA_031383585.1 Betaproteobacteria bacterium | reverse complement strand
GTGACCAGTTGGGGTTGCTGGCGCTATCGGTCGCGGCGAGCCGAAAAGCCGAGGGCGGTACTGGTTCAGCACTTTCCGCTGACTACGGTTATCAGTCAGACAATTTCAACGCAAGCCTGCGGCACGAAAGCCGCACCAGCAACTACGCCGGTTTGTCCGCTGAATTGCCGGTTCGGCGCGCGCTGCGCGACTCATCCGGTAGTGTCGGTTTTTCAACCGGAACAACGGGCACTATCAGCGCAAGCTATTTGCAGTCTGTTTTCTCGTCTGGGCCGAGCGAGACAACCTGGGCGCTGGCGTTTTCGCGCCCCTTGTGGAAAAACACTAGTTTATCAATGCTGGTGCGACATCGTAGTGTGTCTGAGGCACGTCTGGAGTGGTTTCTGGGCATCCAGTATTCGCCAGCGCCGCAGGTCACTGTGTCGGCATCCGCCAGCCAGCGACCGGACGGCGGGAAATCGAGCACGCTTACTTACAGCCGATCGCTCGCCGAGGGCGAGGGTCTCGCGTACGCAATCGGCCTCGAGAAAAATGACGTGAGTGGCGGTCGTAGTGACATCATCTCTGCACGCGGCCGGTACAACACGCGCATCGCGACACTAACAGCTGACGCTCGCGTGCAGTCCGGCAGCGGATCCGGTGCCAGCGTCAACGTGTCAGCGGCAGGCGCGGTGGCAGTTGCGCCTGGATTCTTCGGCTTTGGCCGCCCGATGGCTGACAGTTTTGCCGTTGTGCAACTCTCTCCGCCGCTGGCTGGGGTCCGAGTCTATGAGAATAGTCAAATGGTGGGGCGTAGCAACGAGCAAGGACAACTGGTTCTGCCAAACATACAGTCCTATACCAATAACGCGATCTCGCTTGAGGACAAAGACATACCGATTGAATTTTCGGTTGATCGCGTCCAGCGTTCGCTTTCTCCCGCAGCCCGTAGCGGCGTGGTGCTGGTGTTCCCGGTGGTCAGGGTGCAGAGCATTGTAGGTGCACTGATGGTGCGTCAGGGTGGTATGGTCCGTCCATTGGAGAATAGTAGCTTTACGTTGCCAGCTGCGGTCACGGCGGAGAAAATCCTCACTGCCAGGGGTGGCGAATTCTATATAGAAAATCTGGCGGTTGGAACCTATCGTGCGCGCATCATGATTGACGGACGAGAGTGCTTATTCGACCTCACTGTTCCGAAATCCGATGCCGGTCTGGTTAATCTTGAAAAGGTGCTCGCCTGTGATCTCGATCGCTAATCGCTTTACCATCACCACCATCCTGCTACTTTCCTGTTCGGGCGTCCTGGCTGCGACTACCTGCACGCTGGTAAACCCGTCAATTAGTTTGGGCAGCTATGACACATTTACCCCATCCCCGACGGACGCATCCGGCACAATCATCGTCAACTGCAGTCGCTCTGGCGGACCGCAGACCGTCGCCGTCACGCTCGCGATTGGGCCAAGCCTTCATACCGGCTCCGTCTCAAGCCGCAAGGTCAAGCACACTGTCAATGTTGACCAGCTCAGCTATAACCTTTATCGCGACGCCAGCCGCACCATTGTTTGGGGTAACAGTGGCGGCGTGAATACAGTCTCACAAACGCTTTCGATCCCGAACAACGCCAGCCGTACCGCGACATTTATAGTAAACACGCGAATCGATGCATTGCAAAACGTTCGCGCAGGGGACTATGCGGATAGCCTTCAGATTTCAGTGCTGCCGTGAAGTCTTATTCAGCCTCGGTCTATTGTTCGCGTTCAACAATGTCGGGGATCAGATAAAGGGCCGCATGTCGAGCTGGGCGAGGGAAGATTTTGACGGTTTTCAAGCCAATGGTTGTTCCATTGGCGCAGGAAAACGGCGAAATATGCACCGGCCAGGTCATTTTGCAGCCGATTTCCCTCAAGCCCGACAGGCTGCTAGTAGCCACTGACGGCATTATTGCCAAAACCGA
>JANMZU010000479.1:0-2887 GCA_031383585.1 Betaproteobacteria bacterium | reverse complement strand
CAGCACAAACGCGGCTTCGTCATGCGATAGATCGTTGTAATAGCATTGCATGATCGCGTTGTACTCGCCAACGGTCAGCCCCACCATCGCCCGGGCGAGATCCCGCCGCACGCCACTTGAGTCGGCAACACACGCTGTATCTTCTTGTTCCGGCATCAATGCGTCGTCCATCAATACTTCATGCTTCTTGCGTACTTCCGATTGCCAGGCGTTAAAGGCAATTCGATACAGCCAAGTCGAGAACTTTGCCTCATATCGAAACGACTTGATATTCTTCCAGGCGAGGATAAATGTTTCCTGCGCGATATCATCGGCCAACTCAATATGGCCGCCGGTCATCCGACGAAGGCTGGCACGCAACTGCGATTGGTGGCGTCGAACCAGTTCACCGAAGGCGTTGCGATCGTCGTTTAGCAGGACACGCGCGATCAGGTCTTGATCGGCAAATCCCGGCGGATGGGTCACCTTTGGCTCGCTGGCGGAATATGTTCCATTGGACTCAATGCGAAGGCTACTTTTGCACGACGGCAGCGCCCGTGCCGCCGCCCTCAAGTTTCCAGACGATCAGGTAGCCGATCCCCATAAACATCGGGATGATGCCGACTGCCCAGAATTTGATACCGCACAAATATAGGGCCAGGCTGATGCCAATTCCGAGCATGAAAAGCACGACGCCGGTGCGCAGGCTGGCGAAAGGACTGTTCTGATCTGCGTAAAAGAAAGGGGACACTGGTTGGCCTTTCTCGGCAAGTTTCAGTGCGGTTTCGTGCATTAATTGATTCCGGCGCGCTTTGTACCAAAGAATCAGGCCAACAATAATTACCGGCATCATCACACCGAGAATGATCGCCATCGCACCGAGAACGGTCGTTCCGAAATCCATATTTCCTCACCCGTAGCATTGTGGACAAGACAAAAGTAGTCCGATTTGGTTGTTTCCTGCAGTTATGACGCTGCGACAGGCGGAATTGGATTTGCAGTCCGATGGTAATACAGTCTATTCCGCAGCCAATTCCTGGGAAGAGGCAGCTGGAACCGGGCTGTTCGCGGTGTGTGTCGGCAAGTCATGCATCGCCGCCAGGGGCGAAAACCTCGTCAGCAATACGCATAACAGGAGTCCGCTCAATCCCGCAACGCCAATCGTAAACCTTAGCCCGAACACTTCGGCCATAGCGCCGCCAATTAGCGAGCCCAACGGAGCACATGCGATGGACAGGAAAATCATCGTCGACGTGACGCGTCCCAACAAGTGGTCTGGTGTGACCGATTGGCGCAGGGTCAGGTAATTGATGAAGAACAACATCGCGCCCAGATCGAGCACGAATATCGCGACGCTCAAATGCACGGCCGCCCAGCTCCCATGTGAGACCAGCGCGATGAGTAGCCACGCGAGACCGGTGGCAAACAAGCCCCCAAGCATGACCCGTCCGACCCCGAAACGTGAATTAACATGTTGCACGCCGAAGGACGCTATCAGAAAGCCGACGCCACCCATCATCCAAACGACACCGATCGTGCCCGGCGAGAGCGCGAGATCGCGAGCCGCGAACAGTATGACAATCGCAAAATACATATGCTTCAGAAATTGCCAGACCGCGAGTCCCCAGGCAAGTGAACGCAATACCGGATTGTCACGAATCAGGCGCAGACCTTCCTTTGCATCGGCCCACACGGTCGCCCCCTTTTCGGGAACCTTCGGCGCGTCGGTCGCCTGCGCCTTGATACTTCTTAACATCAAGGCGGAAGCAAAAAAGGCCATGGCGTCGAGCAAAATGGCGAACGGCGCTGTCAGCCAGTGGATAAACACGCCGGCCAAGCCGGGGCCAATGAGTTGTGCACTCGAATCGGACAGGGCGATACGTGAATTTGCCTCCACCAGGTTTTGACGTCCAACCCGCTCGGTCATGAACACTTGATAGGCTGCCCAACCGATGATGCCGCCGATGCCCACCAGAAAACCGACGATGTACAGCACTGGCATAGATAGCACGCCAAACCAGGCGGAAATGGGTACGGCAAGCAGGGCGAGACCGCGGCCGACATCGGCCAAGATGATCAGGGGCAGCTTTCTGGAACGGTCAACCAACACACCCGTAAAGAGGCCGAACAACGTATAGGGCAGGGCCTCAACGGCGGTCAATACGCCCATTTCGAAAGGGGACGCGTTGAGCAACAGCGCAGCCGTAAGCGGCAACGCCAGGAACGTCACCTGTCCGCCGAAATGGGTGATCGTCAGAGAAATCCAAAGCGTACGGAAGTCGCGGCTTCGCCAAAGTTTGCCGAAATATTTGTCCAGCCGATGTTGTTCTGTTGTCATACGTGTTCTTTCCAAACTTGCCGTGCAATAAATAATGCACATTTGCGGCTTTGCTGTTGAGCGGGACCTACAAGCGGGAAAATTGAGTTCGGTTTGATTCCCCGCCGATTTAATCCGGCGAGGGCCTTGCAGAAAGGCGCTACCGGACTATGTGATTGCGATGCCTGCGGTGCCGATGTCGTGGGATCGTTTCGACACTGGAAGCAGTCGGATGAAAACGTGTCCATCACGCATGCCGCCAACGACACCGCTAGCCGAGGCTACAGGCAGCGCGCGCATTGCGAAATTTGTGTGGATGTTGGACACGGAAAACTCCTGTGAATGGAATACTTACAATCAGTGTAGCGCAGTTCGGCGGGACTGTAAAACGCAAAATCGGCACATACGGAATTAGGGGGCTCCTGTAGCGTGATCAGGGATGTTTTTATTGGGTCCGATTTCCTTTAAGTCCGACAGGCTGCTAAAGTCGGGGCATGACAACCTCAATGGCACCAATCGTTTCATGGCTAGCTTACTGTCGCGGAGGATTCGAGCCCGATCTTGCCGCCGAATTTACTTCACGCTTCGGCG
>JANMZU010000473.1:0-4065 GCA_031383585.1 Betaproteobacteria bacterium | reverse complement strand
GAAACGCGTTGAGACCTGCCTGGAAGCCGGCGAATGTCTCCTGGCCTCCAACGCCTGCGAGAGTCTGGCAACGCTCGCGCCAAATGACCGGCGGCTGATCCAGCTTTGGGCCCTTGCACTGGCGCGCTCCGGTGCCGCGAGCAAGGCGAACCTGAAGATGGAAAGCCTTGCCGCGCAGGGGCAGGTTGATGAGGAAACGCTGGGGTTGCTGGCGCGAACCTACAAGGATTTATGGCTACAGACGGGCGACCGGAAACGCCTTGAACAAGCGCGCGATGCTTACCTGCGTTCCAACGAACTCACTGGCGGAGTTTGGTCTGGGATCAATGCGGCGACGCTGATGGTGGTTAGCGGCGAGGAAGCCAAGGGGCAGCAACTCGCTGGGTCTGTGCTGGAATCGTTGGCGCCGATGATGCAGGAGTTTGCGTCAGAAATGGACGCCCAGGAGCCGGTTGCGGTGGCGCCAGCTGGTTCTGCGCAGATCAACTCGCAGCGTTATTGGGACTACGCAACCATTGGCGAGGCCGCGCTGATTCTGGACCGTTTCGATCTGGCCGGCTGGGCTTACAAGCATGCCATCGACTTGAGCGAAGGCCGCCTCGGAAACCGCGCATCTTCGCGGCGTAATGCAGAGCTGGTGCTGAGTGCGCGAGGCGAAGCGCGTGAATTTGTTGCGGCCCATTTCGCCGCGCCGCAGGTGGTGGTTTTTTCCGGGCACATGCTGGATGCGGTCAATCGGCCAGAACCGCGCTTTCGTCCCGAGTCGGAGGGCGTGGTGTATCAGCGCATTCTGGGGGCCCTATCTAAATGGGAAGCGCAAGTAGGCTTTTCCGCTGCTGCGGGTGGCGGTGACATTCTGTTTCTGGAGGCGTTGAAAGAACTCGGAGGCGAGACCAACATTGTTCTGCCGCACCCGCCGGAAATGTTTATCGAAACCAGCGTTGCGCCGACCGGTGACGCGTCGTGGGTGAGGCGATTTGAGAAAGTGCTGAGCGATGCGCGGCAAGTGACGGTGCTTTCCGATTACGTTGGCGACGAAGTGGCGTTCTATTTCGGCGGCGTGGTGATGGCGGGTCTCGCAAAGTTGCGCGCCACACAGGTATGCGGTGAGCTGCGCGGGCTAACAGTATGGGATATGAAGGGGGGCATGGTCGGCGGCACCTGCGGTACCGTGTCCGACTGGCTTCAACGTGGCATTCGCGTCGACCGCATTTCGCTCGCTTCAGACGACGATCGTTTGCTTGAGCTGAGTGTTTCGCAGGGTTTGAAAGTCGCCGAGGTGCTGCTCAAGCAGAGCCAACAGAAGGTGATATCGATGCTTTTTGCTGACGCGGTTGGTTTCAGCAAATTATCCGAAGTGCAAATCCCCGCGTTTGTTGAGCGCTTTCTGGGTGGTGTGCGCGAAGTGATGGATCGCCAGCCGGTCGCCCCGCTGACGTTAAACACCTGGGGAGATGGTCTCTATTTCACGTTTGATTCAGTTGTCGATGCCAATGCGTTCGCGCTTGACCTGAGCGACCATATCAACAGCACGGTGTGGACAGATTTCGGGCTACCTGCCGAGCTGAATCTGCGCATCGCCTTGCACGCCGGCCCGGCGTTTGAAATTCTCGACCCCGTCACGCGCAACAAAGGCTTCACGGGTACACATGTGAGCCGTGCAGCGCGCATCGAGCCGGTGACGCCGCCCGGCTGCGTGTACTGCAGCGAATCGCACGCTGCGCTAGTTGCGCTGGAGAACAACGATTCGTTTCACTGTGAGTTTGTGGGCAATATGCCGTATGCGAAAAACTACGGCGTTTTCCCGACTTACAGTTTGACGCGGAGGAGGGTGCGCTGAAAGAAATGAGGATAGAACGCCATTCGGTGAGGTTCTCCGGACCTTTTCGGCCTGTAGACCGCGTCAGTGCTGGTGTTCGCCAATTTTTGGTTCGCCTCGGTTTTGCCCACGTTGCCCGGAAAGTCCGCCAGCAAACAAGCGGCTGAACGCCACCCACAGCACGACCGGCGCGAGAGCGGGGAAGATGAGGTTGCCGAGTTGATAGCCGAGGGCGATTACTTCGAGTTGCCAACCGGACAACCCGGCCGCTGCGGATACTTCGGGGCCCATGCGAATGCCCAGTTGCGCCAGCAAATCGAAGGCGATGCCCCAGCTTTGGAAGAGCAACAATATCAGCACGCCGACAAGGAATTTCCACCACCGGGCGCGTTCGGCGAGCATCAGGGCAAGGAACAACGCCAAGCCGTAGGAATACAGCAGCGCGTTTACCTCTGGCAGCAGGAGCGCGGTCTGTTCCGGCGTTGGGTGTACCTTGATGGTGGTGACGAACAGCAGTACCGAACCGGTTTGCTCGATCGCCGAGACGACATCGGACGCGAACTGATTCACCAGTAACCGCGCCAGCTTGCCTGCGATGGCAACTGTATATGGCGCGCTGAAATACCACACCGCAAAGCTCGGCGGCAGCCACAGGAATGTGTGGATGACGAACTTCCTTAGCGCCATTGCCTGAGCAGCCATTACGTTGTCACTTGTGCAGCCCCCGCAGGCATTGCGGGCGCGGGCAAGTCTGGCAATGAAGTTCGGCGTGGCAGCTTTCGAATCCAGATCAGCCAGACAATGAGCACGTCGAGCATGATGAGCGCCTGCCAGACATAAAAATGCGCCCACTCAAATGCTTGCATGCTCCACTGGCCGATATAAAACAGACTGATTACGCGCACGACATTCAGCAATTGGACCGCAGCCAATCCGGCAAGGATGCCGATCAGCCGATAAGTCCATGGCGCAGGAAAGGCGAGCATCGCGGCAATCAGGATAATCGCGGCCTCGATGCCATTGCAGCCGGCCTCGATGGAAATTGCAAAGCCATTGGTGGTGCTCTGCAATATCTTGCCGGAGGCGGCCACACTCGAGTCCAGCGGTGTGATCAGCCCGGCGCTCAGGCGCGCCAGCCCTTCCGTCCAGGGCAGCACAATGGCACGTTGCACGGGCTGCGTCAGCTCGGCGGCAAATAATCCGACGAGGATGACGACAAACAGAATGAAAAAACGTGCCATTACTGCGTCCTGTCAGGCAGCGCCAGTGCACTTACCGGCGCCGTCTGAGCAGACTGCATGCTAGTTTTCCTGCTTCTTGATGGCGGCGAAGCCTGCAATAGCGAGCAGTCCCACGAGCATGATCATCGCCCACTCCGACAGGGTTGGCGCAGGGTTCGGGTTGAAGCCTAACGCGACGGCAACGACTGTCAGCGTGGCGTTGGCCGGTGCAGGATTGTTACCGTTGCTGGTCACCAAAGCGCCAATTGGCAAGGTGTTGATGTACGAGCCAACCAGTGCTGAAGTTACCTCGACCGAGAGCGTGCAATTACCGTTGGCGGGAATCGACCGGCCTGCGGGCAGCGTCACGCTCGCGCCGCCGACAACGGCAATGGGTGCCCCAACGCCGCCGCAAGTGGTACTGACGTTTGGCGCATTGGCAATAACGACACCAGTGGGTAGTGTATCGACGAGCGCAGCGGTCAACGTTGCAACCGTCGCATTGGCGTTGCCGAGCGTGACGGTGAGCCTTGATGTTGCACCGGCGATGATGCTACTCGCATCGAAGGCCTTGGCGAGCGAGGGCAAAATCACTGGCGCAATGACCGTGAGCGTGGCGTTAGCCGCAACTGGATTGTTGCCGTTGCTGGTGACTAAAGCACCAACTGGCAGCGTATTGACGTACGAGCCAACGAGAGCCGAGGTCACATCCACTGTTAGCGTGCAAGTGCCGTTGGCCGGGATGGAGCGTCCTGCTGGTAACGTCACGCTTGACGCTGCGGCGACGGCTACGACTGCGCCTGCACCGCCACATGTCGTGCTGGCGTTCGGTGTGTTAGCCACAACGACATTGCCGGGCAAGGTATCAACCAGCGGGGCAGTCAGTGTTGCGACTGCTGCATTGGCATTGCCGAGTGTCACGGTGAGTGTGGAAGTGCCATTGACGTTGATGGTGGCAGGATTAAAGGCTTTGGCGAGCGTTGGCAGAACTACCGGTGCGATGACCGTGAGTGTGGCAGTGGCCGG
>JANMZU010000469.1:0-2586 GCA_031383585.1 Betaproteobacteria bacterium | reverse complement strand
CAATTGCGGCCAATGCCGGTACCCATGTCTGCCTGCGCAAGGTAGATCCGAGAGTGATCTTTGAACTGATCCGCGCGCATGGCGTGACCCACTACTGCGGCGCACCCATCGTACACAGTATGCTTATCAATGCGCCAGACGACATGAAACGCGCTATTCCGCACAAGGTGCATGCAATGGTCGCCGGTGCGGCGCCACCAGGCGCGATGATCGAGGGTATGGCGAGACTGGGCTTCGCCTTGACTCACGTTTACGGACTGACCGAAACCTATGGCCCCGCCGCCGTTTGCGCTAAGCACGTTGAGTGGCGGACTCTGGCCGTGGACGAGCAGGCGCGGCTGAACGGTAGGCAGGGCGTTGCCTATCTGCTGGAAGAGGGCATGACGGTAATGGACCCGACAACCATGCAGACCGTGCCCGCCGACGGCGAGACCATGGGGGAGATCATGTTCCGTGGCAATATCACCATGAAGGGCTATCTCAAGAATGAAAAAGCCAGTGCTGAAGCGTTTGCCGGTGGCTGGTTTCACTCGGGCGATCTTGCCGTCATACATCCCGATGGCTATGTGAAAATCAAGGACCGCGCCAAGGATGTGATCATTTCCGGCGGTGAGAATATTTCCTCGCAGGAAGTTGAAGATGTCATTTGTCGGCATCCAGCGGTCATGCTGGCAGCGGTGGTGGCTATGCCCGACGAAAAATGGGGAGAAGTTGGCTGTGCGTTCATTGAACTGAAAGAAGGCAGTGTCGCGACGGAAGATCAATTGCTTATGTTTTGCCGCGAACGCATGGCGCGTTTCAAGGTGCCCAAGACCTTTCAGTTTCAGACACTACCCAAAACCTCCACCGGAAAAATCCAGAAGTTCGTGCTGCGCGACTTGGCAAAAAGCAAAGAGGCGATTGAATGATGAGACATTGTTACTACTCCGGACTTTCCGCATCAGGTTTTCACCGCATTCACTATACAGAGTGGGGCGAAGCCGACAATCCTCGCGTGCTTATTTGCGCGCACGGGCTTACACGTTGTGGTCGCGATTTCGATACGCTGGCCAAGGCGATGCAAGGTGAATACCGGGTGATTTGCCCGGATGTCGCCGGGAGGGGCGAGAGCGTATGGCTGACCAACAAGGCCGACTACAACTATGCCCAGTACATGGCTGATATGTCGGCGCTGCTGGCGCGGGCCAATGTTGAAACGGTGCATTGGGTGGGCACATCGATGGGCGGCATTATTGGCATGTTGTTGGCCTCACATCCAAATACGCCGATCACGCGGCTGGTGATGAACGACGTGGGCTCGTTCATCCCCAAAGCATCGCTGGAGCGGATCGGCATGTACCTTGGGTCTTCGCCGCGCTTTGCCGATTTTGAGTCGATTGTGATGGCGGTTCGTGCGGTCAGCCCGTTCGGTGAAATGTCGGACGAGACCTGGCGTGAACTGACGGTGCCGCTGGTAAAGCAACTGCCCGACGGCAGCTGGCAGTTCCGCTACGATCCGGGTATCGGCGACTCATTCAAGATCGGCGCTATTCAGGACGTGGATCTGTCGCCGCTGTGGGACAAGGTGTCTTGCCCGGTGCTGATTACGCGTGGTGCAGATTCGGATTTGTTGCTCAAAACCACGTTTGACGCCATGTGCCGCAAGGCCAGGGTGCGCGGCGTGGAATTTGCCGATGTGGGGCATGCGCCGATGTTTCAGGAGGCATCGCAGATTGATGCGGTGCGGGGGTTTTTGCTTGGATAGACAAGTGATGTGACAGCTGCTGCGACACGTCTCCCGGCGCAACCCTTGTGGTTGTTCCCATGGCGACAGAGGAGGGAGTCCCTCGTACCGGCCTAGCCCGACTATTCTTCCCAGCTAAACCGCCAGATCGCAATCGCCGTAAACAGCGCTGAAAACGCGAGCATCGCACCGATCGGAATCACCGCCGCATCCAGCCCCAACCCGCGCCAGGTCATGGCATCGAATCCGTCGACCGCCCAGCGCGCTGGGTTGGCGACGGAAACCGTCTGCAGCCACTCCGGGAAGATGAACGATGGTATCCATGCGCCGCCCAGCATCACCATCAGCAGCGTTGCGAAAATTGCCAGTCCGCGGGTTGCTTCCGGCGTCTTGCCGATGGCAGCGATGAGCAGGCCAAAACTTGAAGCGAGTATCGCGAAGGCAATCATGTTACCGATGAAGCCAACGACGCTGCCGTCGATACGCACACCAAATACAATGATTGCAACCGCAAAAATGCCGCACATCAGCACCAGCGCAGTGAGCGTGCCGCCGACAATAGTGCTGCCCAAAAGCAGTGCCCGCGAAACTGGCGCTGCACGCAGGCGCTTCCACAGGCCCATGCGGCGCATCAGGAGCAGACCGACGCCCAGATCGATGCCCATGAACAGTAGGAATTGCACAGTCATGCCGCCGAACGAGTGCGCGTAGCTGTTGTACTTGCGCTCAAGATTGCCGGTTGCTTCAACCGCAGTTGCGGTGAAGGGCAGATCAAACGATGGCCCCTTACCGGCCGCCCGGTTTGAAGCTGCGCCAGTGTCGTTGCGTTTCTGCACGCGTTCGACGCTTTCAAACATGGTCAG
>JANMZU010000468.1:0-1532 GCA_031383585.1 Betaproteobacteria bacterium | reverse complement strand
CCTGCAAACCCTGGGGTTCAGACTCTCCGTAATGCGCTTGATCACGCCGCCCTTGCCGGCTGCATCGCGACCTTCAAAAATGACCGCCACCTTGAGACCCCTTGTGCGAACCCACTCCTGAAGTTTGATGAGCTCCATTTGCAAGTGGGCCAGTTCATCAACGTATTTATATTTCTTGGGTGGCTTGCGAGGCTTGGAACGGCCAGTCAGCTTCCAGGACTTTTCAATTGCGTTGGTTTCAATAGCATCGGTCAGCACTTCACCCTCAGCGGCTTTTTGCGGCTTGCTTTTTTTTGTCATCTCTACTCCCTCGAATGTCACGATTTCACAGCCTAGAATACCACCAGTCGCAATATCATGTTGCGCGCCTCAACGCGGTGAGGCGAAGACCGTATCTATGTAACATGCGCCGTGTCACTTTTCTGGCTTGCGCGCTCGAAAGCCAGTCGGCCAGAAACGTATACCGCCCGCGTCGCCCGGTCATCAGCCATCGTCATTTGGACCGCCAGAACTTCATCGATCGACTGGCAGAATTTCATGCGGAAATCGATCAACGGCGTCGACTTGAGATCGAGGACAACCAGATCAGCTTCCATCCCCGGCGCGATGGAGCCAATCTTGTCTTCAAGGTGCAATGCTTCAGCCGCGCCGCGCGTCGCGAGGAAGTAGGCATCTGCCGCACATAGCGAGTGTCCGCAAAGTTCGCCAACCTTGTACGCCTCGCCCATCGTCCGAAGCGGCGAAAGGCAGGTGCCGGCGCCGACATCTGTGCCTAGGCCCACGCGTACGGGCCGTGACTTCTGTTTGGCGTTGTCAAAGCGAAACAGGCCGCTGCCGAGAAACTCATTGGATGTGGGGCAATGTGCTACTGCGGCGCTCGCTTCATGTAAACGCAGCCATTCGTTTTCTTCGAGATGAATGCCATGCCCAAAGACAGCACGCTTGCCAACCAGTCCGAACCGATCATAGACATCGAGGTAGCTGGAACAATCCGGAAACAATTCTCGCACCCAGGCAACTTCGTCGGTGTTTTCGGAAATATGGGTTTGCATGTGTGCATCTGGAAACTCGCGCCAAAGTGCGCCTGCCGCCTCGAGCTGCTCCGGTGACGATGTAGGTGCAAATCGTGGTGTTATTGCATAGCCCAGACGTCCTACACCATGCCACTTCTCGAGCAATGCTTTGGATTGGTCGTAACCGGTGAGGGCCGTATCCAGTAACCCAGCGGGCGCGTTGCGATCCATCATTACCTTGCCAGCAATCATCCGCAGGTTGCGTCGTTGCGCCTCGGCGAGAAATACGTCCGCTGAATGTGCGTGCACAGTGCCGTACACCATCGCGGTCGTTGTGCCTACGCGCAAGCACTCGTCGAGAAATAATCTGGAAACGTTGCGCGCATGATCGACATCGGCGAATTGCTGCTCAGCCGGGAATGTATACCGATTGAGCCAATCGATCAGTTGTTTGCCGTAGGCCCCGATGATTTGCGTTTGCGGATAGTGCACATGCAAATCGATAAAGCCCGGCAATAT
>JANMZU010000452.1:0-2494 GCA_031383585.1 Betaproteobacteria bacterium | reverse complement strand
ATTTCGGTGCGCCGTAGAAAACCGTGGGGCTGTCAGCGCTGTTCTTTGCGGTGATGCGGCGCTTTTCGCCGCTCGCTATATTTAGCGTCCAGATATGCGATTCGTTGGTCGAGAGGGTTTCAGTGAATACCAGCATCCGGTCGTCAGGAGAAAAATCAAGGTCGGACCAGCGGCTGCCCTCAAGTGTCCCAATGACTTTGTTGGCTTCCGGCTTCAGCGGATCGGACAGTACAAGCTTGGTGACCTGCATGCTGTATTTGCCGCTGCGAACAACGTTGGTTGTCGTGTAAACGATGCGATCCCCTTTGCGGTTCCAAGCAGGCACGCCTGCCCGCTCTTTCGAATCAGAGATTGCCGTTAGAGCCTTTGTTGCAAGGTCGAATCGATGAATCTGAAAAGCCTCATTATCTCGCCGCACCGTTTCGAAGAGTAAGTACTCGCCCTTCCGCGGTTCAAACGACGCGCCAATAATGCCGTCGGGAAAATCTGTAACCAAAACTGGTTTTTGGCCGGGGGCAGAGACCATATGCAGTTGCATCGTATCGTTTAGCCGCGTGCCAATCAGCACGGACGGGAGCGCCGGGTGCCACGCCATCACGGATGACGGTTTGAACTCAGTGTAAGCCTGCAGCCTGGCAACGAATTGTTCGCTGATTGGCGGCACGCCATCGATGGCAAAACTATTGGGCGGCCGAAGAAATTGGGCTTGCGCGCAACCGGCAATGACCCAGAACAACAGGGCAGCCCGGCGACATTTGGCTATCGCTGAAATGCGGCTACTTCCCTGGGCCCACAAACGGTCGTGCCGCATCGGCAACCCACTCACTCCACGACCCGGCGAACAGTTTTGAACCGTGCAGTCCCGCGTATTCCATGGCGAACAAATTGGCGCAGGCGGTCACACCCGATCCGCAGTAATGCACCACATGGTCCGGGGCTTTGTCGCCAGTTAATACGGAAAATTCTTTGCGTATTTCTGTCGACGGCCGGAAAGTGAAGTCGGCGTTCAGGTTGGATTTATAGAATCGGTTTGACGCATTCGGTATGTGCCCGGCAACCGGATCGATCGGCTCTGTTTCGCCACGGTAGCGCTCTGCCGCGCGGGCATCGATAAGCGAGACACTGGCATCGTCGAGATGGGCCAGCACTTCTGCGGCGCTCCACACCATCAGCGGATCGGCGACACCTCGCAGCGGCGCAGGTGAAGGTGCGGGCACGTCCGTGGCCAACATGCGGCCATCGGCGAGCCATTTCTGGATGCCGCCGTCGAGAAGGGACACATTGGTCAATCCAATCCAGCGCGCCATCCACCACAATCGGGACGCAAACTGACCGCCTACGTCGTCATAGGCCACGACGGTGGAAGCGTTGGAGACGCCGTTGCGCGCCAAAAAAGCGGTAAATGCTGCGGGAGACGGCAGCGGATGGCGGCCGTTCATGCCAGTCTTGTCGCCGGACAAATCGGTGTCGACACTTACAAAATGCGCACCGGGAATGTGTCCCTCGCGGTACAGCCGCTCTCCTTTTGCGCCGTCGAACAAATCGTGCCGGCAATCAAAAATCACCCAGCCGGGATCAAGTAAATGTTTAGCTAGTGTTTCGGTATTGGTGAGCATGGGTACCCGATTGTTGAGTCGTCAGCGACATCCTGAATTATGCGGCGTTTTCCGAGTGGCGCTCAATCCTCCTCGGCAGGCAGCGTTGGCTGTTTGCTATTGCTGTCCTTTGCGTCGCTGCCCCATTTCGCCATCAATCCGCTGACGATGATGACGACCATCCCAATCCATGCCAGTGGCGGCAATTGCTCGTCGAAGAACATGACGCCAGCAATGGCCGCGAAGATGACGGTTGAGTAGGCAAACGCGCCGACGACCACCGTGCTGCCACTGTGATAAGCCCGCGTCATCGCCAATTGCGCCAGCGTTGCTGACAGACCAATACCGACCAGCAGCCAGATGTTGCCACCATTGACCGTGTGGAACGGGCCCTCCAGCGGCTGCATCAGAGCCGAACCGAAAGTGCCGACCAATGCGAAGTAGAAGACTACGCGCCAAACCGGTTCGCCCGCTTCACCGAGTTTTTTTACATTCAAATATGCGAACGCTGCGAAGAATCCTGAGGCCAAACCTATGACGCCGGCGACTGCCTGATCGGCGGCGAATGCCGGCCGCAGCAGCAGCGCGACGCCGGCAAATCCAAGCAAGACGGCAAAAATGACTCGCGCGTTGAAACGCTCTTTTAGCAGCAACGCTGAGAGCAATGTGAGCCAAATCGGTGAGGTGTAATTCAGCGTCAGCGCCAAGGCAAGTGGCAAATGCGTCATCGCGTAGAACGAAGCCACCAGCGAAATAGTGCCGGTGGTGCCGCGCCAGAAGTGCCCTCGCAAGAATGGCGTGCGGATGGTTTCTCGCCGCCGCAACAGAAATACGCCGATGGCGAGCAAGCCGATAAACGATCTGTACATGGCCAACTCGGCACTACTAAATTGGTCCCC
>JANMZU010000434.1:0-5549 GCA_031383585.1 Betaproteobacteria bacterium | reverse complement strand
GCTACGCGGCGGCAACCGAATTCGGGAAGCAGGTCGTCCACGGAGTCCTGCTGGCCTCGCTGTTTTCGCAGCTGGTAGGCATGCGCGTACCAGGCAAGTATGCGCTCTACCTGGGGCAAGACCTCAGCTTTCGCCGTCCGGTGCTCGTCGGCGAAACTGTTCGCGCCGTGGCCAAGGTCACCGCCAAGAGTGAATCCACCCGCACCCTGGTACTCAATACCGAGATCCGAAGTGCTGACGACAAGGTGTTGGTAACGGGCACCGCCAAGGTCAAGGTCCGAGACGATTCGCCCGCAGCGCCTGCCGCGCGCGTCGCGGTAGACCTTGCGCCAGATGCAGGCCGGCGCGTTGCGATAGTTACCGGGGCTTCGCGCGGCATGGGTGCCCAGATTGCCAGGACCCTGGCAAGCAAGGGGTTTGCCGTTGCCGTGAACTACTTTCGCAGTGCGGACCGGGCCCGCAGCGTGGTTGCCGAGATAGAGCGGGCGGGCGGGGTTGCATTTGCCGTGCAGGCCGACGTGCGCGACGCCGAAGCGGTGGCGGCGATGGTCGCGCAGGTGGTCAAGACGCTCGGACCGCCCCGCGTGCTGGTAAACGCGGCAGCCGGCGAACTGATGAGCCGCCCCATCAGCGAGTTGCGCTGGGCTGATTTTCTGGAGCACATGGACTACCAGGTGAAGGCCGTGCTTCAATTGTGCCAGGGTGTCTACCCGCACATGAAGTCGGCCGGCGGCGGCGCCATTGTCAACATCCTGTCGCAGGTGACCGCCGGAGCGCCGGCGACAGGCATGGCCGACTATGTGAGCGCGAAGAACGCCTTGATGGGCTTGTCCAAAGCGATGGCCGCCGAATGGGCCGAAGACGCGATCCGGGTCAACATGGTGTCTCCCGGCCTGACCCGAACGGACATGACCGAGCAGTACCACGAACGTGTGTTCAAGATGGAGGCCGCACGGACGCCGCTCAAGCGTATCGCCACGCCCGATGATGTTGCTGGTGCCGTGGCGTACCTAGCGGGCGACGAGGCTGCATTCCTGACCGGTGTCAACATCTCGGTCACCGGCGGCCAGGTGATGCTCTAAGGGGGAAGCAGGTTGAAGCCAGGCACGATAGCGCGAATCATTCGGAACAACTATTTCCGGGGCAGCCTGCGCAAGGCTTACTGGGACGCGGCGGCGTGGGCGCATGAAGTCCGCGCGCTTTTTCGGCCCGGCAACAGCGCATTTCGCGGTGAAGTTGTTCGCAACCAGTTGCGGTTTGCCTTTTCTTCCGTGTCCCCTATTGCTGGCGAAACCGGCGAGCGTGCGCGGGCCGCCGTAGATTGGATCTTGCGCGCCCAGGCCGCGACCAACGACGATGGCGTCTCGCTCGGCTATTTCCCATGCGACAAGAGCGGCGACGGGTGGCGTGCCTCGTACCCGGAAACCACGGGCTACATCATCACCTCGTTGCTGGCCTTTGCGCAGAAGTTCAACGACCCGGCCGTGGCCGCTGCGGCGATGCGCATGGCCCACTGGGAGGTGGCGGTGCAAATGCCCTCCGGGGCGGTACAGGGCGGCCCGGTGTGCGCGCCCGAGCGCCAGACGGCGGCCGCGTTCAATACCGGCATGGTGCTGGACGGCTGGTGCTCGGCCTATGCCTATAGCAAGGATGCAACCCTGCTCGATGCCGCTCGCCGTACGGCCGACTTCCTGGTGAACGACGTCGACGAGCGCGGCTACTTCAAGACCAACGGCGCATTTGTCAGCAAGGGCGAGATCAAGACCTACACCTGCCTGTGTGCATGGGCCATCTACCGCTTTGGCGACCTGGTGGGCGAAGACCGTTATCGCCGTGCCGCCGTTGGCGTGATCGAAGCGGCTTTGCGCCAGCAGCAGCCAAATGGCTGGTTTGCCCACAATTGCCTCACGCATTCGGACTGCCCGCTGACCCACACCATCGGTTATACCTTGCAGGGCATTCTGGAGGTCGGAATTCTTGCGGGCAGAGCGGATTTCGTCGACGCGGTGAGGCGAACGCTGGACGCGGTGTTGCCGCGAATGGCCCGTGATGGATATCTGCCGGGGCGTTTTTTTTCGGATTGGGAGCCGGCTTCTTTCTCGTCATGCCTTACGGGGTCGGCCCAGATCGCCATCGTTGCATACCGGTTGTCGGCGCAGTCGGGAGATTCGAGGTATAGAACTCAGGCCGACAGGTTGGTCGACTATCTCAAGTCATTGCAGGTGACGCGGTCGGATGATCCAGGAGTCGTGGGGGCGATTGCGGGCTCGTTCCCACTGTTTGGTGGGTATATGCGGGCAGGGTATCCAAATTGGGCTACGAAGTACTTTCTGGATTCGCTTATGTTGCGAATCTCTGCTTTAGAGCCAAGCGATAGGTGAAAAAGTCATTTGGCATCCGCGCTCTTGGCAGAAAGCCATTTTTTTTCTGCCTCACCAGTTTGAAGACAACTTCATTGTTTTGACAGAGTCAGTTTCACTTGTTGATAATTAACCATAGCTCGCTCAAGTAACCGATGTCATTTTTCAAACAACACCTTGATTGAATGAGTAAACAGCATTAGATGAATATTCTATTCTTGGCTACGTCCTTGGAGGACGGGCAGGCAGGTGCCGCGCACCATAGTATCGAGTTTATCAACTCACTTGCGTCGCGCCGCGATTTGACGATAACGGTGTTTACTACATCTTCAACTGACCGACTTGCCGATTCGGTTCAAGTTGTGAAATATCGTTGGCCGCCGACGCTTCGATTTCTTTGGCGCGTTCAATCGCTCCTTGAGGTTTGGCGCCTAGCCAGAGAGTTGCGTCGTCATTCACTTCCAAAGATGGATTTCTGCTACACACGCAATACCAGCTTGGGCTTGGCTATTCGTACAATTGCGCCAACAGTTCCTATCATTTCTCACATTGGGTCAGTTATCGCGAGTCGGGAATTTTTTGAGGAGAGCGCTGTCGGGGTTGCTGGCAAATGGGTCACTCAAATGAGTGCGTGGCTCGCCGATCGGCGGGAGGTCAAATCCTATGCATCTAAGCAGTGGCTGCATTTGGTCTCGACTCCATTGGTAGCGTGCGAACGATCGCGTGTTCACAAGTTGCCAACTGATTTATTTCGTATTTGCCCACTTGGCTCAAGTGCCCAAAGGTTCAATCGGGATATAGATTGCGGTGATATCCGAGGTACTTTGACAATTCCAGAAACAGCGCATGTCTTGATCAGTGTTGCGCGCCTAGTTCGCTGGAAGAACATCGACATGGTGATTCGGGGACTTTCGTCTTTACGTCGAAAGGATTCATACTTGATTGTCGTAGGCGGGGGGCCAGAGCTGACCAGACTTAGGCAGTTGGCAGTTGAAAGTGGCGTGGCAGAACGCACAAGATTTGTCGGGCAAGTCGCTAATCCAGCTCCATATTATGCTGCCAGCAACGTATTTGTGCTGCCAAGTGAAATCGAGTCATTTGGTAACGTCTACGCAGAGGCTATGCTAATGGGGTTGCCATGTATCGGCATGCGGTATCAGCCTCCAAGCATTTTGTCGTCGGCCGAAGATGTCATCCCGGAAGCAGTCGCTGGGTTTTGCATTTCCAATTTCGAAGAACTGCTCAAGCGTCTTAACTATTTGGCTGATGACAACGGAGCACTCATGAGCATTGGCGCTGGCGCTTATCAGCATGCTATTAATAATTATACAATCGATAAATATAGCGAGACGGTTTTGGGATTGGCTCAAAGTCAATTTCGAATTGGCAACAAATAGGTGAAGATTTAGTTTTTGAAATGAGTCGATCGCAACGGTGTACGGCGTTGAACCTGACGCTGGACGTCGAATGCAAGAATCTCACGCGTGGGCGTATTGAGTTAATTCGTTTGTTTCTTGTTCGTAGTGCAGGACACTGGGGTATTTCTCATGATTTGATTGCTTGCTGGTCTCCGCCGCAGATTTTGGCGCATGTCAATGTTGGGATTACCAAGGGGTCCTCACATAACAAGATACTACATGTACGGTCGACTACAGGAGGTGGGAAATATGCTGCCCAACAAGGTTGGGGATGTATTGTCAGTCAGTCATTCCGAGAGGCTTTGATCAAGCCTGAGCACGCAAAACCAGAAGGCAACAATCATGTGTTGCGATTTCATGCTTTCGGTCCACCGCCGAGTTCTCGTAGC
The DNA here is from genome assembly GCA_031383585.1 of Betaproteobacteria bacterium. Taxonomy (GTDB): domain Bacteria; phylum Pseudomonadota; class Gammaproteobacteria; order Burkholderiales; family Usitatibacteraceae; genus UKL13-2. The sequence continues at coordinate 1,382 of JANMZU010000434.1, read as the reverse complement.
AACCCTCGCAACTCGGCGGCGCCATTTTTGTTTAGAAGTAGAGTTAACGTCGCGTAAGAACAAATACCAACCAAAACGCTAACTACGAGCCTGATAATGTCTGACGCAGTCGCGAGGATCGTCACTTTACATACGGCAACGGCACAATACATCAAGAAGGCAGCTACGGCTGGACGCGCCATCGAGTTCATCACCGTTATCATCCTTATTTCGAGTACCCGTGCATTGCGCTGCATGTTAATAATAAATACCACTGGCGTTGCGATCAGCCAAGCAAAGCAAAGCCCGGTCAATCCCCATTGAACGCCAACGACGAACGCCGGCACGGTAACGAAAAATGATAAGAGGACGCTCTGCAGGTCAACATCAAATCTACCCAAGCCCTGTGTTGCATTGGGGACAAATGTGTTAACGGTTCTCAGCGGCATCACTAAACTAAGGACCTGAAGTGGTAGTGTCGCCGCAATCCACTTTGGGCCAAGGATACTGAGCACGATTTCCGGTGCAACAGCCGAAATCCCCCAAAACAGGGGAAAGGAAATCATTGAGAGGACACGTACCCCCAGCAGTGTGTGTGAAGCCACCCTTTTCAAATCGTGCTGAATCCTTGAAAATGCGGGGAATGCAACTTGGTTGATGAGTGAAGAAACGCGCTGGTTTGGTAACGATGCGATATGCATTGCTACAGAGTATGCGCCTAAGGCATCGCGTCCCAACCATTTTCCTGCAATGAAAGAATCTGCTTGAACAAGGGAAAACCAAACTAACCTATTCATTGAGGTCTGACTGCCAGCGGCGAATAGCGACCGAGTGCCCGAGAGTGAAAAATCCGGCCAGAAAAGGCCACGGGTAAGTAGGTTTACACCAACTGTTTTGGCAATCTGACTCATTAGAGTACCAATTACTATTGCCCAGACGCCGAAACCAGCTAAGGCAAGGACTAGGGTGCCTGTGCTGCCAAGCAGTGCTGATCCGAGGTCGAGTAGCGACCTATTGCGAAATTCCATACTTCGTTGGAGGATTGCGTCTGGAATCACTGCGAATGCGCTCAATACCAACTGCAATGTCAGTACTCGGATTACGGAAATTAGCCGCGGCTCCCCAAAGAAGCTTGCTATCAATGGCGCACCCAATGCGAGCAAGCAAGCGAGGCTGAAGTAGGCGATCAAGACGACTCCAAACACTTGCCTGATCATCTGACTCCCTAGCTCGGTGCGTTGAACTAGCACTGGTCCGATGCCGGCATCGGCAATTGTCAACATGAATCCCAGGAAGATGCCGGCTATAGCAAGCAATCCGTAGTCGCCCGGAGTCAAGAGGCGGATGACAACCAAGGTGATCATCCAAGTAAAGATTTGGCTGAGCAGTCGAGCCCCTGCAGT
>JANMZU010000433.1:0-5651 GCA_031383585.1 Betaproteobacteria bacterium | reverse complement strand
GCTACGCGGCGTGCGCAGCCCCTTTGCGGATTGCATTTTGAATCATCGGAGCGAGTCGTACTCGCTCAGCGACGCCTTCATTTTCTGCATCGCTTTTGCCTCGATTTGGCGAATCCGCTCTGCAGAAACTCCGAATTCGTCCGCCAATTCGTGAAGCGTTTTTTCGCGGCCTTCACCCTCTTGCACCAACCAGCGGGACTTGATGATTTCACGGCTGCGCTCATCCAGACTCGCCAATGCGTTCGTCAAGCCATCGGAGGCGGCATGCTCTTTTTGCATGCTGGCCAGTCTCTCCGCGGGCTCCATTGTTGCATCCTGCAGGTAGGCGATCGGGCTGACCCACGTGCTGTCTTCGTCATCGTTGCCAGGCTCAAGCGAAATTTCCTGACCAGTGAGGCGTTTCTCCATCTCGGAAACATCGGTTTCCTTGACATTCAACTGGCGCGCAACCTCCTTCACTTCGGTCGGCGAAAGCGTGCCGAAGTTGGGCTTCATGCTGCGCAAATTAAAGAACAACTTACGTTGCGCCTTGGTCGTTGCGACTTTGACAATGCGCCAGTTTTTCAGGATGTACTCGTGAATTTCCGCCTTGATCCAGTGCACGGCGAACGATACCAGCCGTACCCCGCGATCCGGATCGAAACGCTTTACAGCCTTCATCAAGCCAATATTGCCCTCCTGAATCAGATCAGCGTGTGGGAGGCCATAGCCGGTGTATTTGCGCGCGATGGCGACCACCAACCTAAGATGCGACATCACCATCTCGGAAGCAGCGGCCAAGTCGCCGGTCGCCTTAAGAGTAACCCCCAACTCATGTTCACGCTCCGGCGTCAGCATCGGCACGCGATTGACAGCGGAAATATAGTTCTCAATGCTCGCAACTGACAGCGCGGGCAAATTCATCGTAGCAGTAGTCATGTGACCTCCACCAATCCCGAAAATACGGGTTAAGTTAATTTTAGCACTCCTGAACTCAGAGTGCTAACCACTCAAATAGTTCCCGTAAGTAGCGCGGTCATTCGTGTCCAAAACACATATGATTGAGTTAACCAATTGATTTATTGAATAAATAACGAACAATGGCAAAGTAAAAGTTTGTGTTTACGCCGACGCCAAGCTAGAGTCAGACACCCTAGTTAGTTAACTTGGTGGCTCACGCGCGATTTCAAGTGCCATATTAGGCATTGCGCCAAAATGGCTGTATTTAAGGGTGGACCACTTCGGCAGGCTGCTAGTCGCGTGTAACGCGCCTCAAATAGAGCCAAACCGACAGAAAGGCGCCAAACCAACCAAGTAGCGCCGAGAGATTGACCACGGCTAATGAAAGCTTCAATGTTGGTGCGCTGAGCGAAAAACTGGCGCCATACGACATGGTCAGCGCCTGCACCTCGGCGCCTGCCCACCAAACAAACGCGTGTACCGCAATCACGGCAACCAGTCCGGCCAAAAGCCCCTGCAGCGCACCGAAATATAGAAAGGGGCGGCGAATGAACTTGCGTGTGGCGCCGATCAATTAGCTGACTTCGATTTCGTCCTTTTGAGTAAGTATCTGCAGGCGAATGGTGTTTCCAGTTACAAAAACGACTGCGGTGCCAAGTAATAGCCCAAGTAGCTGTACCAGCCGCTCAGCAAATGTTCCGAATCGCCTCAGCTTTTGCGCCCACTCGAAGTCCATCGTGATGCTCTCTACTTTTGGCAAAAGCGCAATGCTTGTTCGCATGGAATCCAAACTTGCCGCCTCGCTAACCGAAGGCCTGACGGAAAACGCGTGCGGTAGGGGGTTGGTCTCGAGACTGGAGACCAAGTCGGCGAGATTCGCCACTCGCTTCATTTCAGCAAGGGCGCTATCGCGCGAAATAAACATCACGCGAGCGACGTTATGCATCGCCTTTAATCGTTTTTCAACCTCTCGGGTTTCCTGCTCACTCGCATTCAGCGCCAGGTAGACGTTTACGTTAGGCTCAGTATTTACGCGGCTCGCTGCGGCGCTGACGTTGGCGAACATGACATAAAGCCCCAGCGGCAGGGTAATTGCCATCGCGATCACGAATACAGAGAGGAACGTCACCATCGGCTGCGAAATCAGACGTTTGAGTGCGCGTTCGCTCGCGTGAGCGTGCGTGGTTAGCCACGCTTTCATTCAGCCAATTTTCCCTGCACAAGTGAAATTCGGCGGCATTTCAGTCTTGCGAGTCCGGTTTCGTCATGCGTCGCCAGCAGCACCGTTACACCAACCTGATTAAACGACTTGAAAAGTTCGATGATCGTTTCGGCGTAGGACTGATCAAGATTACCGGTAGGCTCGTCGGCGATCAGAATCGCCGGTCGGTTGACAATTGCCCGCGCGATGCAAAGCCTTTGTTGCTCCCCACCCGACAACGTAATCAGGTCAGCTTTTTCACGGCTTAACAAGCCCACTTTGTCGAGCGCAGCGCGCACCCGCCTGCCGGTTTCTGTGCGCGAGAATGCCGCGATCGACAAAGGCAACGCAACGTTCTCAAATACATTTCTGTCGAAAAGTAACTTGTGGTCCTGAAAGACCAGGCCCAAATTACGGCGCATGACGGCCAGCCCCGGCTCCTTGAGTAGTTTCACATTCTGGTTGTTAACCATTACGCTGCCCTGCGACGCAAGTTCGATCCCGGCTGCCAGCCGCAACAAAGTGGACTTGCCTGCCCCGGAGTGACCGGTTACCGCGACGATCTCGCCCTTTTCAATCGACAGTGAAACGTCTTTCAGCGCTTCAAAGCCGTTCCGGTGTCGTTTGATTGTGTTGGAGAAGGTAATCAAGATTGCCGCTTGTTATGAGCTCGAGGAAAAACTGCACTATTGCCGAAAAAGCGCATTCACGAACTCAGACGCCTTGAACGGTCGCAGGTCATCAATACTCTCACCGACGCCGATGAACCTCACGGGAATCGGCGCTTGCGGTTTCTCGACGGCAAGCGCTGCAATCATCCCACCTTTGGCCGTGCCGTCAAGCTTGGTCACGACCAGGCCGGATAATTGCAAGGCGCTGTCAAACGTTTTTATCTGCTGCAGCGCATTCTGTCCAGTATTGGCATCGAGTACCAGCAGAGTTTCGTGCGGCGCTCCTGGACTCGCCTTGCCGATCACGCGTTTCACCTTCTTGATCTCTTCCATCAGATTAAGCTGCGTGGGAAGTCTTCCTGCGGTATCCGCAATCAGAATATCAATGCCCTTGGCTTTCGCAGACTGGATGGCGTCGAAGATGACCGCTGACGCATCACCACTCTCCTGCGCGACTACCGTCACGTTGTTGCGCTCGCCCCACGTCACCAATTGTTCGCGGGCTGCCGCCCGGAACGTGTCGCCAGCAGCCAGCATGACGCTTTTGCCTTCAATCTGGAAGTACTTGGCGAGCTTGCCGATCGTCGTCGTCTTGCCAGCGCCGTTAACACCAGCGATCATAATGACGAAAGGCTTCGCGGTAGAGGTAACCAGCGGTTGCTCGAGTGGGGATATCAGCTCCACCAACAAAGTTTCGAATGTCGCCTGCAGCGACGCAGCGTCCGAAATTTCCTTTTCCCGGGCTGCCAACCGCAGACTGGCGATCAGCTTTGTCGCAGCGTGTAAACCGACATCGGCATTGATCAATCGCTCTTCGAGTTCAGCGAATAGTGCGTCGTCGACCTTTCCGTGACGTGAAAATAGCTCGGATACGTCCGTGTTCAGCACGGCACGCGTTTTGGAGAGGCCGCTCCTTAGCTTGGATAGCCAGCCTCCGTCGTCGGGCACATTGTCGACGGGTGCGTTCGCAGCCGTGCTCGAATTTTTTGAACGAAAAATACTAAACAATGGGAAAGCCTGCCAGAATTTGATGGTGAGTGTTATTGCAACGATCAGAATGCCCCTTCATTTTAAGCCAAGCGCCTCGCGCAGACCGAAGTCGAGCAATGTAGCCAATCAGGTTCGCCTTATCGGCGGGAATTGGCGCAGCCGAATCATTGAGTTTCCCGACGTCGACGGTTTGAGGCCAACCGCCAACCGCGTTCGTGAGACCTTGTTCAACTGGCTAGGTCAGTCTTTGCGCGGCAAACGTTGCCTCGACCTGTTTTCTGGCAGCGGCGCACTTGGGTTCGAAGCAGCTTCAAGGGGTGCCATAGATGTGATGATGCTGGAAATGCAGCCGGCCGCGATATTGGCGCTAAAAGAAAATCAGAAAAAACTTGACGCAACGATGTGCAGCATCGTCGCCAAGGACGCACTGAAATTCCTCGGTACGTCCATTCAGAAATTTGATGTTGTATTTGTCGATCCCCCTTTCGGGTCCAACTTGATGACATCCGTACTCCTCGCCTTGCCTGATTCTTTGACTGAGGGCGCCATGGTGTATACCGAATGGCATGTGCCGATCACGGTAGTACTGGCCAATTTGCCGTACGTTGACTGGGAGGTCGTAAAACAGGGCAGGGCGGGTGCGGTACACTTCGCACTGTTGCGACTCGCCGCCAGTCACCACCAAACTCTGGACTGAGAATTTAAATGATTAGAGCCGTTTATCCCGGAACTTTCGACCCGCTCACCAAGGGACATGAAGACCTTGTTGCCCGTGCGTCAAAGCTGTTCGGGCACGTTATCGTCGCGGTAGCACATAGTCAGGCCAAGCAGCCTTTCTTTTCGTTGGTGGAACGGATTGGACTTGCCAAGGACATCCTGGCACCGTTTCCAAACGTCACCGTAATGGGCTTTTCTGGATTGCTATCTGACTTCCTGAATGCACATGACGCAAATGTAATATTGCGGGGATTACGCGCTGTATCGGATTTCGAGTACGAGTTTCAAATGGCAGGAATGAATCGAAAGCTTAATCCAGGTGTAGAAACCATGTTTCTGACGCCGTCGGACAAGTACATGTTTATTTCAGCCACGATCGTGCGTGAAATCGCGACGCTTGGTGGCGACGTTAGCGATTTTGTACACCCGCTCACGGCGCGCGCACTCTTGGGCAAAGTCGGGAAGTAAGCTTGGCACTCAAGATTACTGATCAGTGCATCAACTGTGATGTCTGCGAGCCGGAATGCCCCAACGACGCGATTTTTCAAGGTGTCGAGATCTATCAGATTGACCCTGCAAAGTGCACCGAATGCGTCGGGCATTTTGAAACATCGCAATGCGTCGAAGTTTGCCCGGTGGACTGCATCCCGCTGGATCTGGACTACCCCGAGACGCGCGAGCAACTCCACGCGAAGTTTATTATGTTGGTGCAACAGAAGGCCGCGTAAGCCCTAAACATACCGATTGTCCGCCAAGCCCGCAAAATAACCGGAAACTCCATATTTGGCGAGGGGTCCAGGAGGAAAAGGCCTGGAACGGCGCGACAGATATAGAGGTTGAAGATCAGGCTGTTTCTTCAGCCCATTTTTCCGTATAACGCTCTAGGCTAGTCCGCGCATCGGCCAACGCACTATGTTTTTTCTTTAGCGTGTCCATCCTCGCCTGCAATTCTGCGATACGCTCGGCAAGGTCGAGTTCGGCACTCTTGATCATGTCAATGCTGGCGACCCGCTGCATGGTTTGTTCGCGAATTTCCAGCAATGGTGCCTCAATTGACGTGTACAGCCCACGCATCCAGGTTGCGCTTTCCCGGCTTGCAATCGTAAAAATCTGCATCACGCGACTGGCAACCA
>JANMZU010000401.1:0-2779 GCA_031383585.1 Betaproteobacteria bacterium | reverse complement strand
GTGCTGGCCCGCCGGCCGCCCGCCAGCGCAGGCTGACCGCCCGGCCTGCGCCGCTTACACCAGGAAGGCCTGCGCCAGCCGCACCCAGTAGCTGGCGCCGGTGCCCAGGATATCGATCTTGTAATTCGATTGCATCACCCGCAGCAGGTCGAAACGGATGCGATTCGGTTTTGGACTGTTAATGCAGTACGGCAATTCCCCGGCCGAGGAGAGGATTCCTGCGCCATAGCTGCGTAAACCGTTGCGGGTGCTGATCAAGCCGAATTCGACCGTGTACCAGTAGAGCCGCGCCAGATAATCGAGCGCATGGAGGCCCTTGGCTTTGACACCGCCCTTGCCGTAGGCCTCAAGGTAATCCGCAAAAACCCTATTGAACAGCAGCGGCACGTGGCCGAAGAAATCGTGAAAGATATCCGGCTCAACGATGTACTCGAATTCTTCAGGTTTGCGCAGCCAGACCGAGACCGGAAAGCGGCGATTGGCCAGATGCGTGAAAAACACATCGTCAGGCAGCAATCCCGGCACCGCAACCAGCTTCCAGCCGGTCGCAGGATTGAGCTTGGCGTTGATCTCATCGAAATGTGGAATGCCCGCGCCAAAATTCAGCGCGCTTAGAATTTCAATGAATTCGCTGCATGCGTACTGCGGCACCAGCGCGGATTGGCGTGCATAAAGCCGCTTCCATAGATCCTGTTCACTCTGCGAGTAACGCGAATAATCCTGCTCGACTGTGTAGTCGGCCCGCATTTGTGAATAGTCGCCGCGCAAGGCGTGATCGGTTTGTCCAGCCACTATTCGTACCCGGCTTCATTGGCGCTGGCATTGACCACACGGTTCTTGATCGAACCGAAAATGGTCTCGCCATGATGATCGAACATATCGATTTCAATTTCGTCGCCGAAGTTGAGGAACTCCTCCATCGCTGCGCCGAGTTCGACCTGTTCGACCAGCCGCTTTTCCATAATGCAGGCATAGCCGGTCGCTTTGTCACGATTGGAAATCGTGCCTGAGCCAATTAAGGTTCCGGCCATCAACGGCCGTGTTTTCGCCGCGTGCGAGATCAAGTCGTAAAGAGAGAAATTCATGTCATCGGCGCAGTTGGGGTTGCCGAACCAATATCCGCGCACATGGCACACCAGCCGTAAGTCGAGCTTGCCCGCACCCTTCTCATCGCTCCAGGCGCCGCCCAGCTCATCCGGCGTGCACGCCACCGGCGAGAGCGCATTCAGGCCCTTGCCATTGACGAAGCCAAAGCCCTTTTGGAGTTCGGCGGGGATCAGTTTGCGATAGGAGACATCGTTGATCAACACGATCAGCCGCACCGCATCGGCACATTCTGCAGGTGTGGCGCCCATCTTCACGTCGCCTATGATCACGCCGATTTCGCCTTCGAGATCGACTCCCCAATCCTCCGACAGCACTGCGATTTCGTCGCGCGGACCCAGCATCGAATCTCCGCCGCCCTGATACATGAGCGGCTCGCGGTAGTAACTCTCCGGCACCGTGTCGTTGCGCGCGCGCCGCACGCGCTCTACGTGGGTGAGGTACGACGATCCATCCAGCCATTGGTGCGTACGTGGCAGCGGCGCGGCAATTTTGCCCTCTTCCAGCAACTTTTGAAAATCGAGAATGGGCCGGTCGGAACCGAAGTCGATAGCTTCGAACTCATTGAGTAAAAGTGCTTCGACCGCGTGCCAGTGTTCGAGCGCGTACTGCATGGTTGGCGCGATGTCCGGTACGGCAACAGCGCGGGACAGATTTTCATCGACCAGCAACAAGGTGCCATCGCGGGTAGGGCCTTTTAGAGAGGCGAGTTTCATTGGAGCGTCCTGTTATTTGATGTTTGCGCGGTCGAAGTTGTCCCAAACCGAGTCGTAATCCGTCTGCAACAACCCATCCGACATTGCAAATTCCGTCGGCTCCATTACATAGCGGCTCTCGAACATGAAGGCGAGGGTATTGTCGATTTTGTGGGGCTGCAATTCTGCGGTGGAAGCCTTATCGAACGTCGCTTTATCCGGACCATGTGCCGAAAAAGCGTTGTGCAGTGAACCGCCGCCGGGCAGAAATCCAGCGGCCTTGGCGTCGTATGCGCCATGAATCAGGCCCATGTATTCACTCATGCAGTTGCGATGAAACCACGGCGGGCGGAAGGTATTCTCCGCCACCATCCAGCGCGGCGGAAAGATCACAAAGTCGATGTTGGCCGTCCCCGGCGTTTCCGATGGCGATGTCAGTACCGTAAAAATTGACGGGTCCGGATGATCAAAGCTTACGGTATTGATGGTGTTGAAGCGCGCGAGATCGTATTTGTATGGCGCGAAATTGCCGTGCCATGCGACGACGTTTAGTGGCGAATGATCGTAATCGCAAGCCCATAGTTGCCCGCCGAACTTCGCGACGACCTCGGTCTTGGCGGTGACGTCTTCAAACCACGCCGTCGGATAGAGAAAATCACGGGCATTGGCGAGCCCATTCGCGCCAATCGGACCCAGTTCAGGAAGTCGCAAGGGTGCGCCATAGTTTTCGCAAATGTACCCGCGCACGCTTTCTGAAATTTCTACCCGAAATTTCACGCCGCGCGGGACCACAGCGATTTCTCCCGGTGCAACCGCAATGATGCCGAATTCGGTCTTCAGCGTGAGGGTGCCGACCTGCGGAACGATCAGCAGCTCACCGTCGGCGTCGTAGAACACGCCCGTCATGGAGCGCGACGCGGAGTACAGATGAATGCCCAGCCCTTTTTGGGCACGAGCATCGCCGTTGGTGGCAATGGTTA
>JANMZU010000390.1:0-1737 GCA_031383585.1 Betaproteobacteria bacterium | reverse complement strand
AATGAAGTCGGGCCCGACCAGCCACGAAGCCGTCTGGCGATAACGCGGCTTTACGGTATGGATCAGGGTGATCAGCGCATCAACTTGTGTCGCGGCAAACGCGCCGCTTGCGCCGGTCGGCACGTATTGAAAGTCGCCATGTGCACGCGTCGCGTCCGAAGTTGTCACCGTGTTGTACGTGAACAATCCTCGCGGCCTTGCGACGCCGTTTCCATTAATGAACGCATCACCTTCGCCGTCTCCAAACGCTTCAGTCAGCTCCTCGATTAGCCAAGTCTCCAAGCCAAACGCATTGTCGTCGAGAAGATTTTGCGTTAAGCCCGGCATGGCGTAAATCTCGCGTGTCGTAACATTAATCGCCTTGAGACTTGGCGCGTCAGTTTCCGGTCGCGCGCCGGTCTCACCGACCCATGTATAGCCGGTTCCGCCGACCGAGTGCACCTGCCTGTATTCCGCAGTGCCAACTGGCACGACTGTCGCCAGTTGTCGCATGGGCGAAATTTCACGCAGATTTTTGCTGAGGATGGTTTCAAGGCCTTCGGGAACCAGGTATCCGCCGGCAGGATCGCTGCCCGATTGCATGGATTTCAATTCGCTAGATTCGCGACCAGTTCGCAGAAACTGAAGAAACGCTTTTTTCTCTGGCGAATCGAGAGAGCTACCACGAAAGCCATCGCCAAGATTCGGCCTGTTTTGCTTTTTCAGAACGTCCTCAATTTGTTCTATGCGTGACTTGTAAACCTGCATCGACTCACCTTGGTTCATAACCAATTGCTTTACTTCCGCCATCGTTACTTCACCCTTGACCAGCGGCACCAAGCCAAGCCCGCCAAGGACTTCAGGCGGAATGAGAGGAAAGCCAAATAATGAAGCTATGGCAAGCAGCGCAATAACACCAAGCAATACGTACGTCCAATTCAACTTTTTCATATAGACCCTTTGTCTGTCGTCACCGCGCGAAATTGCGAAGCGTGTAAGCAGGTTACAAAGGCGAATTCCCGGAATAGCGTGAACCGGGAAACGGGGGGCTATTTTTTTTGCATTTTGTCAGTGCGTTGCGAATCGTTTTGAATGGCACCTTACGCGCGCCTCTGCGCGGCTCGTGAATGGTAACCAGCTCCCAGGGGCGATTTACGGATTCGACCGGGCTCACCTTCACGCCGTAAAGCGCCCGCCTCGCCGCATCACGTTCCAGCTCATCAATGAGACTCGCAAAAGTACATGGCACCGCCAAGCGCGCGACCACGGCCTGTATGTACTCGTGCAAGTAGCCCGGACGCCGCCCTCGCTGCTGCGCCCTGAACTTCAAGCCCAGCCGAATCACTGTCACCAGCTCGTCAAGCTCGCGGCCAGGCGGCAGCAGCCGCCTGGCCATCTCGACCAGCTCAATTTGAACCGTTGCCGCCATTCCGATATTTTTTAGACACGGCACGCATCGCTGCGGATCGACTCACCCCTTGCGACATTAGCGCCTTGCCCATTGCGCGTTTTTCGAGAGCAATCTGCTTGGCATTTGGCGTCGATATCGCGCCGCGTGTATTGCATGCAGCCTTTCGGAGTGCCGCCGCCACGCGATCAGCAAACGCGCGGGCACGGCGGGCGATTTTTTTTTGCCACACTAATCTAGGAGCGAACGACATTGCGATCAGTGTTGATTCGTGGACACGGCTTCCACTTTGCCCAACAGCATCATTTCTTCGTCGTCAGCGATAGAAATCAGCTTCGCGGTCACGGTCA
>JANMZU010000337.1:0-2202 GCA_031383585.1 Betaproteobacteria bacterium | reverse complement strand
CTGACCCGCGAGGGCATCAATGTGGTTGATCGCGCAGGCAACCAAGTCGAACGCGGCGTCTTCACATCAGACGCATCGGCGGAAGAATCGGAGCTCGGACCGTATCGCCACTTCATGCAAAAAGAAATCCACGAGCAGCCCCGGGCAATTTCCGACACGCTCGAAGCCACACTCGCTGTTGGCATCAAAGCGGCATTGTTCGGCGAGCACGCCGAAGAGACTTTCAAGCAAACCGAAGCCGTGCTGATACTGGCGTCAGGCACCAGCCATTACGCCAGCATGGTCGGCAAACAATGGATCGAAACAATCGCACGCATCCCTTGCAATGTGGAACTCGGCCATGAATATCGCTATAGAGATTCCATTGCAAATCCAAGTCAACTCGTGGTCACCATCTCTCAGTCCGGTGAAACGCTCGACACCATGGAAGCCTTAAAACGCGCCAAGGAACTCGGTCACCACAACACGCTTTCCATTTGCAACGTGCGCGAAAGCGCCATTCCACGCGCCTCTTCGCTGGTCTTCTACACGCGCGCCGGCAAGGAAATCGGCGTCGCTTCAACCAAAGCATTTACTACCCAGCTTGTCGCGCTATTCATCCTCGCCCTTACGCTCGCCAAAGCGCGTGGCCGACTCACGCCCGAACAGGAAGCCGACTACCTGGAGCAGTTGCGCTATGTACCCGGCAGCGTCCAGCACGCACTAAACCTCGAGCCACAAATACAGGCATGGGCAGAAAAATTCTCAGAAAAAAACCATGCACTCTTCCTAGGACGTGGCCTGCATTACCCGATCGCCCTGGAAGGCGCATTGAAGCTCAAAGAGATCTCCTACATCCACGCCGAAGCCTATCCTGCGGGCGAACTAAAACACGGCCCACTGGCGCTTGTGGATGCCGAAATGCCCGTCGTCGTCATCGCGCCCAACGACGCAATACTGGAAAAGGTCAAATCCAATATGCAGGAGGTACGCGCTCGGGGTGGTGAACTATTTGTTTTCACCGACCTCGATAGCCACTTCACCGAATCCGAAGGCGTACACATCATCCGCGCGCCGCGCCATGCTGGGCTACTTTCACCAATCGTGCATGCCATCCCTGTACAGTTGCTGGCCTATCATGCGGCGCTGATCAAGGGGACGGATGTGGACAAGCCCCGGAATCTCGCGAAAAGCGTTACGGTGGAATAGGCGAAATTCTCAATGTCCAGGCGTGATTGCTGACAATAGAGTCTGTCGGAAGCATAAATAGTCTGTCGAAAGCAGCAAAAAGACAGCAAAGTCTGTCGAAACGGAAAATTCGCCACTTAAAACGGCAAGGGGATGGATCCAACCGTCAATGCGCGCCGCTATATCGACGAGCCCTACCCGCGGCTGAAGTGTCTGGATTAGCTGCGGATTTCACGAAAGTACGCGCAACTTTTTACAAAAGTCTTGAGTCGCCCGCCACCTGTTTTTTCGCGCACAATGTTTGCGCCGGAATATCCCGGTGTACTTTGAAAGTGACTCATCATGGCAACAAGCAAGAAAGCAACAAACGAACATACATCGGCAAAGGTCGCAACTAAGGCCAGCGCTATTCTTCGTGATCCCAAATCTACAGCACGTGAAAAATCTGTGGCGGGTGCGGCGCTTACTCAGGCGGCAAACAAGAAAAAGGCCGGGAAGTAGTGCTCAGTTCTTAAAACACTCCTTATTGAGGCCCGCTTCGGCGGGCCTTTTTTTGTGTCTGAATTTTTGCTTAGGTGCGAATTGTTACTTTCAAAGCACTGCGAGCCTAAATGGCGGGCTATAAAGGGATTCAAGGAACAACGCCCCGAAGAGGGGCAACTTTACTAGTGCTATGGCGGAGAAGGCGGGAGTCGAACCCGCGGTAGGCAATTAACCTACGCACGTTTTCGAGGCGTGTCACTTCAACCGTTCATCCACCTCTACAGCAAACGATGATTGATAAGCGACTGAGGCGTTTCGCGCAATTGCGCGGGCCTTAACGTCACCTTCAGTTTAGTGGTCAATAACCTCCATTTTGTAGCCGCCGTCCAATGGATAGCCAGCCGACGACGTTCTTTTGACAACTACCTGCGTAGGTAGGCTCAACTGAAGCGTCGATGCGGTAGCATATTGAGAAGGTCTCAAAACATAACAAGCGCGGCCCCCTGACCAAACGTATTGTGCCTCTCATTTAAGGCTACACAAGAATGTGGT
>JANMZU010000303.1:0-2385 GCA_031383585.1 Betaproteobacteria bacterium | reverse complement strand
AGGGACGATCATGCGTCGGGTGCGTTGGCTATGGCCACGAAAACAGCTGCCGCGACTGGCCGCAGCGCGACTGCTATTCGCGGTTCCGACGAAATTGGCGTGACGTTTTTCGAAGCGTCCGGCTGGACTGTTGCGGCTGATTCTGCAAGCAGGCAATTGCGTGTTTCGCTGGACGCCAAGATTGCAGCACTGATGGCACTCGGCCAAATCGATCCTTTCGCTCCCGTCGCAAGTGTTGCGTACGAGTCTTCGGGTCGGCTACTGATCATCGCAGACGGCATTGACCGGATCACACCGGCAATGGCGGCATTGGAGTCGCAATTGACGGTCGCAGTGCTCTGGACCGGCGCGGGTGCCGCACCTGCGATGGCCGAAAGCGAAATCGTTGCTGGAAAACTGGTGTCATTGACGGGTTATCTGGGTGCTTTTGACTTGGTGTTCGAATCAAAATCGATGCTGGCAAAAGAGTTGCAAACATCGCCCTTCGATCTGGTGCTGGACCTGCGAGCAACTTCCGCGTTTTCCATGCACCAGCCACCGCAGGGTTACTTCCATGGCATCGACGATGAAACATTCGCACGAGCACTGGCGGAACTGCCGGAGATGGTCGGCGAATTCGAGAAGCCCAAGTTTTTCGCCTACAAGGAATCGATCTGCGCGCACAGCCGGTCTAAGCAAGTGGGTTGCAACAAATGTATTGATGTTTGTTCCGCCGCGGCGATTTCATCGGCGGGCGACTTTATCAAGGTCGATCCACACCTGTGCATGGGTTGCGGCGCCTGCGCCACCGTATGTCCTTCCGGCGCGATGAGTTACCAATATCCGCAAGTCGCTGATCGTGGTGCGCAACTGAAAACACTGCTCAACAGCTATCGCCTCGCGGCGAAAGGTCAGGGCGAATTGCCTATCGTGCTGTTTCATAGCGGCACCGACGGCCGTGACGCACTCATTGGCCTCAATGCCGACGGGTTCGGCTTGCCTGCGAATGTGTTGCCGCTGCAGGCCTGGCATGTCGCCTCTACCGGCCTCGATGTTTTGCTCGGTGCTATCGCCTACGGCGCGGGGCATGTAGCTGTCCTGACTACTGCCAGCGATGCACCACAATATCTCGCTGCGCTGCGTACTGAAATGGACCTTGGCGACACCATCCTGCACGCATTTGGTTTTGCAGGGGCACACTTTTCGTTGATCGCGACACAAGACGGCGAGATATCTGCTGCGGCGTTGCAAGTGCTGGTTCCCGGCGAGACCGTTCCAGTGCCTGCCGGCTTTAACCTCTCCAACGACAAACGCGGCACGCTGGAATTCGTGATAGAACATTTGATGCGGCATGCAAAGTCAAAGCCGGAACAAATCGTCCTGCCAACCGGCAGTATGTTCGGCGCGATCAACGTTGACAAACAAAAGTGCACCATGTGTTTGGCCTGTGCTGGCGCATGTCCGGAATCTGCGCTGATGGATGGGGGTGACGTCGCCCAACTCAAATTTCTGGAACGCAATTGCGTGCAATGCGGCTTGTGCGAAAAAACTTGCCCTGAAAATGCGATCACGCTGTTTCCTCGACTGTTGTTGAACGACAAGCGCAAATCAGCGGTGGTGCTCAATGACGCCGAACCCTTCGACTGCATATCCTGCGGCAAAGTACTAGGTACGCGGCAGATGATCGAAAGCATGTTGGGCAAGCTCGCGGGCCACTCGATGTTTCAAGGCGGAGAAAAGCTGAAGCGCTTGCAGATGTGCGCCGATTGCCGCGTGGTGGACATGATGTCCAATCAGCACGAGTATTCCATCCTGACCGGAAAATCATCGGCCCCGCACCTACAAAAATGATGAGCACAAGCCAGCCTATTCGCTTTGAACAACCGCGTGGTATCGACGCGGAAGATCAGGCGCGTGCTGATTTTTATGCATTGCTGGCTAACGTTTTTTTTCGCGCGCCTGATGAGCGTCTGCTGCACGCGATCATGATTGCGCCCGAGCCGACGTCGGAGTCAGTGCTCGGGGATGCGATGTCTAAGGCGTGGGCTGCTCTGGCCGCTGCCTCTGCAGTAGTTAGCGCAGATGCGGTGCATGAGGAGTTCGACAAATTATTTGGTGGCGTGGGGCGCGCACAACTGATGCCCTATGGTTCATTTTATCTGGCCGGGTTTCTTAACGAAAAACCGCTGGCAGAGCTGCGCACGGACCTCGCGCGCATGGGGTTTTCGCGGGACGATGCAACCAGCGAAACCGAAGACCATCTGGCGGCATTGTGCGATGTCATGCGCGCAATCATTTTGGGCGATGTCGCAAGCGCGCCGGCGACACTGGAAGTACAGCAGCAGTTTTTCAAAAAGCATTTGCAGCCGTGGATTCTCCAATGCTGCGACGCAACAATTAATAACG
>JANMZU010000211.1:0-2254 GCA_031383585.1 Betaproteobacteria bacterium | reverse complement strand
CCGACTTGTGCCGCTGCAGAAAGGACCACGCAGGAAAACAGCAAAGCGAATATTTTTTTCATCAAAGTTCTCCTCAAACCGCAACGATTTTCACGGCGCACTTCTTGAAGTCCGTTTGCTTGGAAATCGGATCGGTGGCATCGAGCGTGACTTTGTTGATTAACTGCGACGCGTCGAACCAGGGTACGAAGATCAAACCCTGCGGCGGTTTGTTGCGGCCTCGCGTCTCAATGCGTGAGCGCATTTCACCGCGCCGCGAAACCACCTTGACCTCCGAGCCGCGCCGCAGGTTGAGCTTCTTCGCGTCGTCCGGATGCATGAATACGACCGCGTTCGGGAATGCCTTGTACAGCTCCGGCACGCGCCCGGTCATCGAGCCCGAATGCCAATGCTCCAGCACCCGTCCCGTCGAAAGCCAGAACGGATAGTCCGCGTCTGGTTCTTCGGGCGCCGGTTCATAGGGCAACGCGATAATGTTGGCGCGGTGGTCGGCATTACCGTAGAAATCAAAGCCGCTGCCAACTTTTGCATACGGATCGGTGCCTTCGCGATAGCGCCATTTGGTTTCCTTGCCATTCACCACCGGCCAGCGCAGCCCAGGCACTTTATGGTATTCGTCGAACGGGGCCAGGTCGTGACCATGGCCGCGACCGAACTCCGCGTACTCCTCGAACAATCCCTTCTGCACATAAAAGCCAAACGCCTTGGATTCATCGTTCGCAAATCCCGCTTCGATCTGTGATGCGGGAAACTTGTTCGTGGTGCCATTGGCAAACAGAATCTGGAATAGTGTCTTGCCTCGCGTCTCGGGCGCTTTGGCGATCAACTCCTCGGGCCAAACGTCTTCAACTTTGAAGCGCTTGGAAAACTCCATCAACTGCCACAGGTCTGATTTCGCGTCACCCGGTGCCGTCACCATCTGGTGCCAGAATTGCGTGCGACGCTCGGCATTGCCATAGGCGCCCTCCTTCTCCACCCACATGGCCGTCGGCAGAATCAGGTCGGCAGCATGCGTGGTCACCGTGGGGTACGCGTCCGACACCACGACGAAGTTTTCCGGATTGCGATAGCCCGGCAATCCTTCGCCCATCATGTTTGCCGCCGCCTGCATGTTGTTGTTGACCTGCACCCAATAGCAGTTGAGCTTGCCGTCCTTGAGCATGCGGTTTTGCAAGACAGCGTGGTAACCGGGTTTATCAGCAATTGTGCCGGCAGGAATTTTCCAGATTTCCTCGGCCTTGGCGCGATGCTTCGGATTGGTGACGACCATGTCAGCGGGCAGGCGATGCGAGAACGTGCCGACTTCGCGCGCGGTACCGCAGGCAGACGGCTGGCCGGTGAGTGAAAACGGCGAGTTGCCAGGTGTGGAGATTTTTCCGGTGAGCAGGTGGATGTTGTAGACGAGATTATTGGCCCACACGCCGCGCGTATGCTGGTTGAAGCCCATGGTCCAGAACGAGACAACCTTGATCTTCGGATCGGCGTATAACTCGGCCAGCGCCTTGAGTTTGTCAACCGGCACGCCCGACAATTTCGACACGGATTCCGCCGAGTAGGGCTTGACGTAGTCGCGGAATTCCTCGAACGTCATCGGCGTCATGTCATTGGCCTTGGCCGCGTTCTTGGCCTTTTTCTCCAGCGGATGTTCAGGACGCAGCCCGTAACCAATGTCCTCGGTACCGCGCTTGAAGGTGCAGTGCTTGGCGACGAAATCCTTGTTAACCTTGCCGGTCTGGATGATGTAGTTCGCGATGTAATTGAGCATCGCAAGATCGGTCTGCGGTTTAAAGATCACCGGCAGATCGGCGAGGTCGAAGCTGCGATGCTCAAATACCGACAGCACGGCGACCTTCACGGCCGGATTGGAGAGTTTGCGATCTGTGACGCGCGTCCACAGGATCGGATGCATCTCCGCCATGTTCGAGCCCCACAGCACAAACGCGTCGGCGACTTCGATGTCGTCGTAGCAGCCCATCGGCTCATCCATACCGAAAGTCCGCATAAAACCGCCCACGGCAGAGGCCATGCAGTGGCGCGCGTTGGGGTCGATATTGTTCGAGCGGAACCCGGCCTTGAAGAGCTTGTTGGCCGCGTAACCCTCCCAAATGGTCCATTGCCCGGAGCCGAACATACCGAACGATGTCGGGCCTTTTTTCTTTAGTGAGACCTTCCACTTCTCGGCCATGATGTCGAACGCCTTGTCCCAGCTGATCGGTGTAAATGTGCCGGCCTTATCGTACTTGCCGTCGGTCAT
>JANMZU010000206.1:0-5331 GCA_031383585.1 Betaproteobacteria bacterium | reverse complement strand
GAATTGTATTGGTTGGCTATGGCGCTGGAAATTGATTTGGGTCCCCAACCGGCAATGCTGAATCGTCCATTGTTATCAGTGCGCGTCTCGCTGATTTGCAGGACTCGCCCCAAATCGCGGGGACCGCCGCCGTGGCCGAATGAGAAGTTCAATGTCGTAACGGGAACATCCAATACGCCCCATCGCGCTACGACAAATGCGCCTTCGACCGGTTTGCCGTCGTGCCCCACCACATAAGCGGTACTTTCGGTTGCCGAATAAGTCCGAACCGTTTGAGAATTGACGTCGAAGGAAGCCACCAGAAGCAGGAAGCAATAGCCTGCTCCGCGAAATGAATTCGGCATTCTTTGCCTTCGAGTTTGGGGAACGAACAATCATCCCATACTCGCCTAACAAAATGGCAAACCCGTGACGGGAAATCCATCGTCCATTTGCCGAGACGCTGATAAAACTAGCGCTGGCGCGTGGATGCGGGGGTTCTCCTTCACTTCGCTGAGAATGCGCGACATGCCCCCTATGGCATGACCTTATTCAATTTCTAATTCTAGTGTTTATATCAGCCTCCCCAACCAGTTTTCTACTTGTCCATAAGCTTTCCCACGTGCCGTCCTCAGAAGTCTATTGCGACGCGCGCGGTGGGCACGAGAGGATTGTACGGCGGTAAATGGGTTGTCAGGCAGTCGGCAAAGCTTCCTGTACCGCAGACAGCAGTCGGAATCACCGGATAGCGTGTTGTGCCATTGATCTGCCAGGTGCCACGCATTTTGTAGGGTGCGGGGGAAACCAACTTCGTATCGGAACCATCAATTTTTGATTCCACGCGCCTCGGGACCACCGGCGTCAGGCTGTAGCCGCATTGCGCGCAATAGGCCGTGCCATAGCTTGGCGGCGCGGCCAGATCGACGAGTGTCCACACTGCCGCATACTTTCCGGGAGCGACTGGCGCGGAAATGCTGAAGCCGGTTAACGACAACGTGGGCGCGGTGCCAGATGCGAACACAAAATAGATGGCGGGAAGGGTTCGCTCTGCAAGTTGCTGTTCTGTCGCGGCAACCAGTACGTTGTTCGCGTCCCATGAGTAATCGAGGTCATTGGACGCGTTGATCAGTGTCGGCTCGGAGACATCGACCGTTTGCACCACGACTGCGTCGGTCTCGGCACCGAGCGTACCGCGATAAACAAACTGTAACGACAGATCGGTCGCGTTGACGGGGATCGGATTAGCCGGATCAAAATTGAATGTCACCGTCACTGCGGGAGCCGTGCCCGACGGGATCGCCACGTCGTTGGAGGCACTCAAGGGATTCGAGATCAGAATTTCTTCACCCTCAAAGAAGCTAATCGGTGCTCCTGGAGGCGGCAACATATAGACGCCGTTAGAGTCTGGGAAGAAACTTTGGTTACGTTTAAACTTGGCGACCGCCACCAGGGTGCCGTTCGTCATTCCCTGTATCAACGGATCACCTGTGGTTGTGATATCCGGCGTGTCATTACGCAGTTGCGCCTTGATCTTGGTGAAACCTGATTTACCGCCCAACGGAGGTAGTTGATCGATCACCGAAAACACCCCTTGAGCCGTTGGCTTCACTGTCAACTTGCCGCGAAAGAAAAAGTTGATAAGCCCGGCCGAGTAGTTGACCGCCCGCGGGATGAGGATTGATTGCGCAACGTCGTAATTGATTCGATTGAGCGCATATGCGCGCATGTTTGTTGTACCTCCGTATGTGGTGAGATCCCAATCGAAGATGGAACGCGAACTTGCGCGCGGATTCGCAACGTCGCCTAAACCGGGAGCAGCGGCTAGCGAACCGAAAAAGGTGACTTTTCCCCGCAACGCCGTGCCGGGAACGAGCGTCTTGATATCGACCGCCGGAGGGACCGCCGGATCTATTTTCGGAAGGACGTTAATGCTGTGGGTATCGAAATTTGTTCCCGCTGATACAAAGTTTCGATTGGTATATTTCGCAATCCCGTATGTCTCGTCCCAGAAATCGCGCGGGTGGGAAAAGTTTCGTGACGATGACTCGCCAAAGACCGGCGTGACGCTGGCGTAGTAGGCTTTGAACTCGTCCGTACCATTCACTCGATCGGAGTAGGCTTCGTAGACACTAGGATTGCGTAATGACAAATAGGCAATACATGCGAGCGGTGGGAGGATCACCGACAAGGTGCACGAATTCACTGCAAGGCTATCCTTATTTATTTCCAGATGCTGATCGCTGCGCACGTGTTGCGGCTGAGCCATGTCCTGCATGTGATGGGCGATGTGGCCCAGGCTTTCGAATAGCAGTCCATAGTTCTTCTTCCGATCTACCTCGAGAGGTTTTGTCAGCGCATTGTAGAAATATCCGCGCGCGTCTGAATAAGAAAAGTCTTGCTTGCCGCAGCGAGAGTTGTCGATCTGCCCCGCATTGTCCAATGCCCAGTCGGGCGACGTGCAACCGACCGCAACTCCCATGGTCAAGGGCGAGTTGTCTATCGGGTTGTAGAAGTGATTTCGAACCTTTGTCGCAGGATCATCTTCGAATCCCGCACCGTTGCGAATGAGGCTGAAGACAGCGTTTGGTGTACGCCGAGAGTCGGGAAATTTTTGGGCATCATCGGTTGAGTTAATGCCTATCGGACCTCGAACCCCGATTCTCGCCAATAGGTCAGATATCCCAAGCGCAGAAGCTTTGATTGCTGCCCCCGTTAAGTCCTTATGGGTTTCAATGCCATAAGACCAGCCCACGTTGGGAATTGCGCTCAAACAGACAACAATAATCACGATAACGATCTTATTCATTTGGTAATCCCTGTCAGAAATTCCTTGGCCGAGCCGCAACCAATTTTTAGGTAGTACTCTTCGGCGTCTAATAGTTGGTGATGAGGTGCGCTGAATCTCCCCTCGATGTACCCTGGAAGCGATTGAACCTGTTCGTCCATCGCGGCGATCATTCTAGGTATCCGTTTCCAAGCGCACGACTTGTCGTCGCCAAAGAAATATGATTCCAAAGTGCGCCCGAAATCCCCCATTTTTTCGGCGTATTCCTTTGGTGTCCCGCGAAACTGTTTCAGCTTGACGTGAGTGCCGTCAACAGAAGAATTGGCTTGCCAGCTATACCAGCGGCTATTGGGTTGATTTACCATGTAGAGATATGAATAGCCGTTCTTGAAAAAAAACAACTCAGGTTCCCAGTCGCGCAGTATGCTAAGGGAAAGCCGGGGCCCCCATCCCGGGAAATGAAACGTTCCAGCTTTGTCGGTGACTGCTTCCATCAACGCCAAATGCCCAACCGGATTGCCCCCTTCAAGACCTCCCTTGAGCCTCCAGTCTGCGACGACGACCACGCCTTCAATCGGTTGGCCGGTCTCCGAATCGACAACTGTCGCGGTGATGGGATCGGACCACTTGCAGTTGTACAAGATAAAGAGGGTCGCCCAGAGCAGCGACGCTGCAATGGCAATTGCGTTTTGTGCTTTACGTGTCATCACATCGCCTTACATCGAGTCAATGCGCCACACGCCATCACCATCTTCCAGGAAGTAGATAAAAAACAGATATTCAACCCCATCGAGGGTTCGATTGACTGTGTATTCAGCAATCCCATTCGAAATATCGAGCTTCTGAACCGATGTGTAGCTCGCAACGATTTCTGCCATCCTCGGCATTAGCACATCGAATACCGGCCCGTACTTCACCTTCGCCGCGTCATTCAGATAGCTCATCGCTTTTGTCTTGTCCCCGGCAATGAGGGCGTCATTCATCCCGCTCCACGTCGCCTTGAACATCAAATCCATCTGCACCGGATCGCGAACCACGATTACCACGTTCCGTGTCGTGATGTTGCCCGCCGTGTCGGTAGCGTTAACGGTCGTGGGAAACGTTCCCGGCGCATTGAACGTCAGGGCGAAGGCCGCTTCTGTACCTGCCGCCACGCCCGGCCCCGCACTGCCGCCAACCAGCAGAGTGACGTCTTTGTCGCCACCATTGTTCACAGTGAACGTGACCGTCAGCGGCGCGATACCATCCGTCGGACTGGCAACGATGCTCACGAGAGGCGTGATGCCGTCGCTGTTGACCGTAATGCTACGGGTTGCGGTTTGCCCAATCGGCAACGTAAGCGTTGCGGTCAGCGTGTTTGTGCCTGGTGCAAGCGGCACGGTGGCGTAGAAGTTATTGTTGGCGTCGATTGAGGCGACCACGTTATTGACGGTCACGCCGGAATTGGTCGTGCCTTGCACGTTGCCGGTGACCATGACACTGGTACCGCTGACGGTAGCGCCGTCTGCGGGTGAGGTCAGCGTAAGGCTTGGGACGCCCACCGTCACGTTTACTGGGGCTGAGGTCGCAGTGCCGCCACGGGTGTCCGTTGCCTTGGCGGTGATGGCATAGCTGCCGGCGGGCACATTCATCCAGGTAGCCTGATACGGTGCGGCCGTCGCCGTCCCAATCAGTGTGGCCCCGGCAAAGAACTCCACCTTGGTGATGCCGATCCCAGTGCCACTTGCCGTGGCGCTCAGGCTAATCGTTGCCGGGGCGATATAGAAGCTGTTGTTGCCTGGTGCGATAAGCGTAATCGTTGGCGGTGCATTGACGATGATATTTACCGGAGCGGAAGTGCTGACCGATCCGCTACTATGCGTCGCCTTAACCGTATACACATGACTCCCCGCCACCACACCCGGTACTTTGAACGGGGCGCTGGCGTCGGCTACACCGATGTTGATGGTGCCCAGCAGGGTAGCGCCATCGTAGAAGTCGAGTTTGGTGATGGTGCCGCTGGTAGTCCTGGCCGCCACCGCCAGGTCGAACGTGGCCGGGGCGGCGAAGCTAGCGTTGTCGGCTGGGGCGGTAATCGAGACCGCCGTGCCGCCGATGGTGATCGGTACAGTCGTCGATGTCCTCGTGGCACCGCGATCATCGGTGGCCTTGGCGGCGAGAACATAACTGCCCGGCAAAGGATTGCGCCAGACCGTGGTGTAAGGGGCGGTGGTCAATGTCGCCAACAGGGTGTTGCCGGCAAACAGTTCAACTTTGGCGACACTGCCATCGGCATCGGTGGCGCTGGCGGTCACGGTGACGTCAGTCGGTGCGCTAAAGCTTGAACCACTGGCTGGTGCGGTGATCGAGACAGTCGGTGCCTGATTGGCCGCGACGGTGACGGTGACACCGGTCGAGGTGGTGCTGGCGCTATCGTTGTCATGCAGCACCAAATTGCCGTTGTGATCGATTGAAATCTTGCACGTACCGCCAAGTACCAGAACTGGCGCGGCGTTCGAGGCGTTTTTGCCTGAAACACCGCACCAGTATTGCACTCTTGGCTCCTATCCTGCTGATGCGGGCATGCG